>NZ_JBEPTK010000015.1 GCF_040549485.1 Constrictibacter sp. MBR-5 | reverse complement strand
ATCCATGCCGGCCTCCCTCACCAGCAAGGATCGTGAATCAGAAAACCACGCTCATGGGAATCCCCCACGATTCACATCGACCGGAAACCGCTCTAAGACGGCGCCGGCTCTCAGAGCGTCTTCAGATAAGCGATCAACGCATCCTTTTCAGGCTCCGTCAGGTGGGTACCATAGGTGTGCCCACCGTTGCCGTTGCCCTTCTCGCGCGTATCGAACCTGAAGCCGAAGCGCTCGGCCTCCGGGCCGGAAGAGACGAAGCCGATATCGTCGCCGTCGATGACGTCGTGGCCGCGGAAGAAAACCACCGACCTCTCGGCCGGCGGCGCCAGCAGGTCCCGCAAGGTCGGCACCGAGCCGTTGTGCAGATAGGGGCCCAGCAGCCATAGGCCGGCGAGCGGCTTCGCCACATAGCCGCCCTGCGCCCCGTTCATCTCGGCGCCGACCCGGAGGACGCCGGTGATCCGGTTCATTCGCCGCGCATCGTGGTCGGTCCAGCTCAGGAGCCGCTCGCCGTCGGTACCCACTTCGTCGATGGGAATGGCCGTGCCGGTGCGTGCGCCCCCGACGGCGTGGCAGGTGGCACAATGCTCGCCGAACAGTCCCGCCCCTGCCCCGGCGAGCGCCGCATCGATGGGCAGCGGAAAGGCCGGCGGTTCGAGCGAAGCGGTGTAGGCGGCGAGCCACCGGTTGCGCGCCCGGAAATCCCGTCCCGGCGGCGACGCGATGCCGAAGGCCGACGTCGCGACCACCGCCTCCAGGCTGTCCGCCTCGCCGGCCGCGTGGAACAGGCCGCCCGCCCGCTCACCGAGACGCCATAGCGCCGGGAAGTCGGTGTTGCCGACGCTGTCGTCCCAATCGGCGCGGGTCAGCAGGAACTTCGGCAGATTGAACGCGTCGTCGCGGCCCGGGCCCCAGGCCGGCTTCGCCGCCATCCAGCCCATCTCGCGCTCGGCGAAGCGCAGCGCCGTCCGCGTCTTCGGAATGAGCACCGCCGCGTAAAGCGCCCAGTCGATCCAGTCGAGGCGGAACTGCAGTGCGATCTCCGGCATCATGCGCGCCGCCGTGAAGCGGCGGTCGTGCGACGCCTCGAACAGGAAGCGCAGCAGCGCCTGCAGGTCCAGCGTGTGTGACGGGCCGCCCACGGCGAAGCGTGCCGTCTCGTCCGCCGCGAGCCGGTACCGCGTCGTGTGACACAGGGCGCAGTTCATCGTGACTCGGTCGAATCCGCGGCGCTCCAGCGCCAGTCCCACGGGCAGAACGCCGCCAGGCTCCCACGCGAGGCCGAATGCGCCATAGCCGCCATGCCCCGCCTTGTCCGGTCCGTAGCCGGCGGTCGCGTGCTTCTCGATGAGATCGGGGAAGACGCGCGGCAGCACCCAGAAGATCGGGTAGGGAATGCCGGCGAGCAGTTCGCTGCCGATCGACCCATGCTGGAAGCGCGCCCGATCGTCCGCCCACACCGGCTCCGGACCCCGCTCAAAGAACTTCCACCAGACGAAGCCGCCCACCCCCAGTCCGAGCAGCACGGCGGCGAGCCCCAATCCCCCTAGCCAGTTCAACAGGCGCCGTCGTCGCATGTCGCGCCCCATCAGAAGGTCTTCAGGAATTCGACGATGGCGTCCTTGTCCGCCGCCGGGAGGTCGGTGCCGTACGCCGCACCGTCATGGCCGCGATTGCTGTTCCCGGCCCACGGCCCGGGGACGCAGACATTGTCGTCGTGCCTGTTCTCCGGATTGGCCGCTGCCGCACACGCCGCCGCATCTCCCGTGCAGCGCGTCTCGAAGCGGAAGAAAGCGCGTCCGTCCGTAGCCGGAGCGTCGGCGACGAAGCCGAGGCGCGCGGTATCGATGACATCGTTGCCGCGATAGAAGACCGCCGGCCTCAGTTCGGCGGGCTCCAGCAGGTCGCGGACCGTCGGCACCGAGCCGTTGTGCAGATAGGGCGCCCGCAGCCAGATGCCGTCCAGCGGCTGGTTGGCATAGCCGTCGGTCTTGCGGAAGTGCCGGAAGCGCTCCGCCGGGAAGCCGGCATAGAGGTTGTTCTGCTCCGCCGACAGCGCCTCGGTGTAGTTGTCGAGCCGGCAGGGGTCGGTGCGGATCCTGGCGATCGGCTCCACCTTGCCGACCAGCGGGCCGGAAAAGTCGCGACCGCTGGCGCCGTGGCAGGCGGCGCAGTGGCGCGCATAGAGCGCCTGCCCGCGCGCGGCGCGGTCGCGGTCGATCTCGAACGGCCAGGGCGGCGGCGCGTTTGCGTCGGAGCGTAGCCAAGCCGCGGTGAAGGCAATTGCCTCGCGGTCGATGGTCGTCGGCACCGCGCCGGAGCCGAAGGCGGCACTACGGTTGCGTTCGTCGACCGAAATGTTGTTGCCGTCCCAGTGCAACTGCATCCCCTCGCGCGGCCCCTGCAGCCAGAGCGACGGGAAGTCGACGATGCCTATGCGCTCGCGCGGCGGCAACCGGTCGAGCGGCCAGTTCAGCAGTGCCTTGGCCGGGCCGAAAGTGTCGAAACGGCCGGGGCCCGGCTCCGGCTCGTGGTCGAGGAAACGGAAGCGATGGCGCGCGAGAACGATGAACTCCTTCATCGCCGGTACGGCCAGATATTGCAGCATCAGCCGGTCGAGCAGGCCGTAGCGTTCGCCCGTCGCGGTCTCGGCCGCCTGCACCACCTGCCAGGGGTTGAAGCGCTCGTCGAGCGCGCACTGGGTGAGGAACCGGGCGAACCCGCCCAGGTCGACACGGTTCGACGGCATGCCGACCACGACGTTGGGCGCGTCCTCCGGCCGGGCCCGCCAGGTGCCGACGTGGCAGGTGGCGCAGTTCAGGCCGATCCTGTCGAACCCCAGGCTGCGGCGCAGGGAGGTGCCGATCGGCCGGTCCATCCCCGCCTCGTAGATGAAGCCCAGCGACTCCCACCCCTCGCCCGGCAGGTAGTCGCGGCAGAGCAGCGGCAGCGCCTTGAAGAGACCGACCGGCATGCCGATCAGCCGGTCGCCGCCCGTCGAGCCGTACTTGAACTGCATGACCGGATCGTCCGGGACATCCCGCCCGAAGAAGGCCTGCGGCTCGTCCCGCCCGTAATAGTCCCAGGCGAACAGCCCCCCGAGCGCGATCGCCCCGAGCAGCAACGCGCCGGCAGCCCAACTCCAGACGGTCCAGACACGCCGACCGGCGGTGCGCAGGCGAGACATCGCCGTGGCCACGCGCCGTTCAGCGGGCCGCCGTGGTCACGCCCTTCTCGCCGGCCCAGCAGTCCTCGGCGATGGGGTCGCCGGCGGTGAAGGCGAAGTCGCCGCGCTCGGCCGCCTCGGGACTGAAGACCAGGAAGTTGAGCAGGAAGATCCGGTTGGCATAGGCGCGACCCAGATAGAGGCCTGGCTTCACCATGCGGATCTCGTCGCGGATCTTCAGGCCGCCGCGCCCGGCGAGGCTGTCCGGGCTCTCGCGCCAGCCCTCGATCTCGTCGCCGAACAGATAGTCGATGACGATCGACTCGCGCCGGCCGTCGAGCAGGCTCTGGCCGCAATAGAGCTTTGCCGGGAACAGCAGCCAGACCCGGTTCGTCTTGACCAGGCGGCCGAGCAGCCCGTCGCGCGGCACCGTCGCGGTCATCAGCGTGTCGGGGTCGTCGATCAGCCGCTCCAGCGGCTTCAGGTCGTCGATGAAGTTCCGCAGGACGCCCTGGTCCCGATAGAACATCTTGCCTTTCCAGAGGTTTTGCCCCGCCACCTCCAGCGCGCGGATCTTGACCGCCGATATGCGGCCGGCGACGCCGCCGAGGATCTCGTCCAGGCGCCGCTCCAGACTGTCCCCGCGGGCGAAGAACATGCGTCCGGAATGCGGTCCGTCCGGAATGGGACCCGCCGTCAGGCGGCCGTAGATCTGGTCGACCTGCTCCTGCGAGAGGCCCACCAGATAGTCCGGTGTGATCTTCATCCGGTCGGCGCGCGACAGGGGGAAGTCGTGCTCGACGCGGGCGAAGTCGACGCGGAACACCTTCGTCGGGTTGTCCGGATCCTGCAGCGACGTGTCCTGCAGCGGGGCGAAGGGAATGTCCGGCTCGGCCACGGCCGCCGCGACCGGCAGGAACAGGACGGCGGCGGCGAACGCACCGGACAGCACGGCGGACCTGAGCGGCTTCATCATCGCGCCCTCCATCACAGGGTCGCCAGGAAGGCGGTCAGCGCCTTCTTCTCGCGGTCGGACAGTTCCGAGCCGAAGCGGTGCCCCGCATTCTCCACATGCTCCAGGACGTTCGAATAATACTCCTGGACGAAGCCCCCCTGGACGCGGGTGATGTCCACCAGCATGTGCCCCGGATCGGCGAGGAAGCGGGAGCGCATCTCGGCGAGCCCCTGCTTCAGCGCCTTGAAGCGCTTCACGGTCAGCTGCTCCTCGTACTTCGCCTCCAGCTTCTCCGGGTCCCGCTCGTTCAGGACGATGTCCTGCAGCAGGTCCTTGAAGCGCAGGCTGTTGAGCGCGATCGCCGGGAAGTCTTTCGGCACCTTCAGGCTGAGCCCGGTCTCCAGGTCGCCGATCTTCACCTGGGGCGCCACGTCGACGACGATCTCCGCGCTGGTCAGGTAGACCTTGGGGATCCGCTTCCCTGGATTGAGCAGTTCCTCCACCGAGGCCTTGAACAGCGCGTAGCGCCCCTCGACCGAGGCGTCGAAGGGCCAGCAGGCCGGCGGGTCGGCGAGCGGCTTGCCGTCCTTGCCGACATAGGGCGAGACGTACAGGTCGAGGTCGGCGCGCCCCGGCTTGCCGCACACCTCCGGGCCGATCGCGTTGTTGAGCATGAACGGCGCATAGGCCCAGACGCTGAGCAGCGAGGGCGGCCGGTAATAGCCGCGTCCGCCGCCCTTCTGCAGTTCCTTCAGCGCCGGATCGACCGGCCGCTCGTGCAGCGTGCGCGACGCATACTGGTCCCACACCCGGCTCTGCATGTGGTTGGAGTGGAGCGCGCGGGCCGGGTGGGTGCCGACGCGGGTGGCCTGGACCGGCCGCTCGTGGCTCAGGAAGTCGATGCGCCGGGTCGGGTCGTTCGGGTCCGTCGCATGGAAGTCGACGGCCTCATAGGGCCCAGACTGGCTGGAATGGCAGCCGGCGCACTTGCCGGCGAAGAGCTGCCGGCCGAGCGCCACCGCGCCGTCGCCGAACTCGGCGTTCAGCTGCGCCTCCAGCGCCGCCGGGCTGTCGAGCCCGCGCGCCTTCCACAGGTCGGCCGGCCGCGCCGTCTTGAAGAAGTTCGCGGTGTCGTCCAGCCGGTCCTCGATCGCGCGGAAGCTGGCGCAGTCGCGGCGGCACTGTCCGATGTCGAACGGCGTTTGGCCGTAATTGCGCTGGCTGGGATCGACGGCGCGCAGGTCCGGGATGTGGTTCAGCCAGCACTGCTCGGCGCAGGAGCCGATGTTGAAATAGACGCGCTGGATCGCCTCGTTGACGCCGATCGAATCCTCGCCGCCCTTCAGGATGTGCGGGACCCGCTCGGTCATCAGCTTGCGTTCCCAGCACTTCCCCGGCTTGCCGGGCTCGCACCAGCAGTCGGTCTCCGCCGCACCCGCCGCACAGGCGGACGCCTTCCGCCACTTCAGCACCTCGTGCTCGTGCAGCGGCCGCGACGCCAGGTTGATGATCGCGTTCATCGTCCCCGGGTTCGAGACGGTGTCCATCGGCAGCGCCGACGTGTCCACCGTCCCCGGTCGCGCCTGGGCGATCAGCTGCCATTCCAGGCGATGCTGCGACATGCCCGACGCCAGCATCTGCGAGACGCGGCTGTACTGGTTGCCGACCAGCCCGTCGATATTCTCCCAGGTCGGCGCGTCGACGTTCGCCGGCGGATTCAGCGGGTCGTAGGCGATGTGGCAGGCGCCGCACGCCATGCCGATGCGGAACGGCGGCTCCACCGAGCCGTCGAACAGGCGGTTGATGCGCGCGTCGGCACTCTTGCCGTCGGCCGACAGCGCCTTGCGATAACCGTCCCAAGAGGCGGGCGAGCCGTTCAGCTTTTCCCATGCCGCCTTGTCGAATCGCGGGTTGGGAAACTTGCGCAGGCCGAGCGCCCCCGTAGACGTCCCGAACCGCAGGTCGCACGGATCCTGGCGCTGGTCCTCTGCACCGTGCGGCGTCGACGCGTCGTAGGGCGCGTCGCGGAAGTCGCAGGCCGGATCGCGATAATCGTCCCTGCCGACCGATTTCAGCAGGGCGTCGTCGCCCGGGCACCACTGGAAGCCGTAGGTCTCGTCCAGGCTCTTGGCCGGGCAGTCGGCCGTGCCGGGAATGCAGCAGTCCGGGTCGGGGATGGCGCCCCAGGCCTGAAACAGCTCCCCTTTGTTCTTCGCGCCGAGGATCTTGTACCAGTCGATCGTGGCACCCAGCCGCTGCGGATAGGAGTAGGTGTAGAAGCGGTCGTTGAAGGCGGTCGCGAAGAACCAGATCTCGCGGCCGGCACGTTCCGACGGGGTGAGCCCCCGCTCGGTCGCCGCATAGGCGGGGCTGAGACTGCTCTGCGCCATGGCCGGGCCCGCCGCCGCGAAGGCTGCGACCCACAGTAGCGCCGCGACGAACAAGGCTGACAGGAAGGTTCTTCGCATCAGCACGATAGCCTCCATCGCCTGTTTTCCCCGACGATTACTGTTAACCTTATTCGATCAAGCTCGCATACTCCAGTGGCCGGGCGAGTGACGCATGTCACCCCCGTCCGGCACTTGGGCCCTTAAAGAAAAACACGAGCGGCGCCGCGCCCACTGCAGCGGCAGTCGCCGGGGAGGGGTTGCCATGGACTATGATGTCGGGCGCGTGGCGGCGATCCAGAGCGCCTATCTCGGGATCATCAAGGCCTTCATGCCGCGCTACCGGGCGGGACGGCCGACGGTGGTGATGCTGCCGGGCGGCATGGGCTCGCAGCTCGACCGGTCGCCGGAGCCCTACCGGGGCGAGCCGCCCGACTTCAACCGCTACGACACGGTCTGGATCGACCTCGGCCTGATCTTCTCCAGCGACGGGCTGGCGCTGGAGATCGACGCCCATGGACGCGACCGCGACGGCTACATCGTCGTGCCGAACGGCGAACTGCGCTTCCTGGTCGACGCCTATGACGGCACGCGCCAGTGGGCGGCGGACAGCGGCTTCAACTACGTCGTCTTCGGCTACGACTGGCGCCGCCCGATCGAGGAGTGCGCCGGCTACCTCGAATTCTTCCTCTCGAACCTGCGCCAGCAGGTCTTCAGGAAGCACGGCGAGAACCCGCTGGAGAACGCCACGCTGTTCGCGCACAGCCAGGGCGGGCTGGTGGCGCAGATGTTCCTGCACCGCGTCGGCAACCCGATGCCCTGGTTCCGCCGGCTGATCACGGTGGCCACGCCGCTCTACGGGACGTGGTCGCACATGGACCGCTACTTCGTCGGTCAGAGCCCGCTGAACGAGATCTACGGCAAGCGCCGCGTCGCGGAGATCATCGGCTCCTTGCCCGGCCCCTACACGCTGATGCCGATCGACCGCACGACCTTCGCCCGCGACTGGCAGCGCCTGGGCTTCTCCTCGGACGGCGACTTCCCGCTGCTGGATCCCGTCTCGGGCGCCGCGGCCGACTGCTACGATCCCGCCAACCGCGCCCGCTGGCCCGCATGGTGCAGCCGGGACCATCTCGACCGGGCGCGCGCCGTCCGCCAGACGATCGCCCTGCCGCTGCCCGACGCCGTGGCGGCGCGGATCGTTAACATCCGCTCGACGCTCGATCCGAAGACTCCGACGCGCCAGACCTGGGCGCCGCTGCCCGACGGGTTCGACCCGGACAGCGGTGCCGGGTCCACCGTGGCGGCCGCCGGCTTCCAGGGAGGCGGCGACGGCACCGTGCCGGGCTGGTCGGCGTGGCACGCCTATGTCCCGCCGGCCAACCGCCTGGAGTGCGCGCAGGCCGACAGCCACATGGACATGATGGAGCACGTCGAGGTGCTGAACATGGCGGGACCGCTGATCGATCCCGGCTACAGCCCCGTCCGCACGGCCGACCCGAAGGGCCTCTACGGCGCCAGCGCCGACCGCGCCTCGCCGGCCGAGGTGAAGTCCTTCGCCGCCGACGCGGGCTCCGGGCGGACGCCCCCCGGCGACCCGCGCCTCTACGACGAACGCATCTGGCGCGGCTTCATGCGGGAGATGAAGCGATGATCCTGAGCCGCACCGCCCTTGCCGCCGCCCCCCTCTGCGTCACCGGCCTGCTTCTGCTCGTGGCCTGCGACAGCCTGAACCCACCGCCGCCGGCGGTCTCCCTGGTCGAGGTCCAGCGTTCGGCGCCGCAGCGTCTGGTGCTGACCAACGACCGGCAGCAGCCGTATAGCATCGTTCCCGCCGCAGGCGGGCTCGCGCACACATTGGCACCTGGCGCCACTCTGCCGATGCCGTTCGAGGTGGCGTCCGTCGCATCGCTGGAGGCCGCGCCCGGCAAGCCCTGGTCTCGTCTCGGCGACACCGGCACGATCGATCACCTCGACCCGCCATCGCCCTGGCTGAAGCAGACCGGTCCGGACGCGGAACTGCGCCTGCGCCTGCCCGACGGCACCTTCCGCGCGGTCCCGCTGAAGCTGGCCGGCTGCTTCCCCGCATGGGCCGACGCTCCCGCGGCCGCCGCCGACCACCCGCTGACGGTGGACGAGGCGCTGTCCCGGCCGGCGGGGATGCCCGTGCCGTTGTGCCCCGCGAACCCGAAATAGCCCCGAGCCGGCCATGAGCACGGCCACGCCTCCTTCGCCACGCATGCTCGCGACAAGCGATCCACGTCACACCTTCGCTCGCACGCCGCAACTAGGATCAGGGCAAACAGCAGGGCTACCACCATGAGGGAGAAGAGAGGGCGGGAGGACCGGGAATGCGCTCGATCCCGTACCCGCATGCGAGCGGCCAGCGCTTACTTGGCCTCGCTGCTGCTGTTCGTCTGCCTCGCCGTCGCAGGGTGCGACGCTCCGCCGGAAGAAGCCGCCACCAACGGGGAACCGCCTCCGACGGCTGCCGAACCGCCCACTTCCGCGCCGCCGCCCTCTGAACCGCCGCCGGCGGCTTCGATCGAGCCCCCGGAGGCTTCGCCGCGGGCGTCGCGCAGCTTCTTCGGGCCGCACACCTTCCCGCCGGCGGGATTCGCCGCCTACGGCATCGTCGCCTTCCCGGCCCGCGCCATGCAGGAAACGCGCGAGCGCTACCGGACCGTCTGCCGCGCCTATATCGCAGCCCTGCCGAGCCCCGGCGAACTGAGCGTCCCACCGCAGGCGCAGATGGTGACCGTGTGGCCGGTCGAGACGGACGCGCTGGCCGCCGACCTGATGCGCCGGCGCCCGCCGGAGGAGGCCTGCAACGACGCCGTCGACGGCTACCACCTGCCGACCGCTCTCGGCGCCATCAATCAGGCCGCGCAGCGGCATCGGCTGAGCGGCGACGGCCCCTTCCTCCTGGCCTGGGCGCCGCCGAGCGCACAAGGAGAGCCGGATGCCCCCGTCCTCGTCGCGGACCTCTCCCACGCCGTGACGTCCGAGGATTTCGTCGACCGGTTCCGGCGCTGGCGCAGCGACATCGAGACGCAACCGGAATTATGGCGGAACGGCTGGTCGGTCGAAGGACTTCGTCTCGTGGTACGTGCCTGGGCGGACAGATACGGTCCGACGGTGCTGCGGTTCTGGGAGAGCTGAAGCATGGCGCTGCTGCCCGATCCGGCAAAGGCGGGGCTCCCCACCCTCGTCGGCTTCCTCGCCGGCCTCGCCTTCGCCACCTTCATCGCCCCCTCGACGACCGAGGGCTTCATCCTGCTCGTCCTGCTGGCGGTGGTGCTGGCGAACGTCGTCGCGAAGCTGATCCGCCTGACGCGCGGCCGTACCGGCGGCGCCGCCGGCGAACCGCCCGAACACTAGAACCCGGAACGGGGAGACATCCATGCCCGCTGACGTCCCGACCTTGACCCTTCCCGACGGCGAACGCGTGCCGGTTCTCGGGCAGGGGACATGGGGCATGGGCGAGGACCCCCGACTGCGTACGAAAGAGGCGGCGGCACTGCGGCTCGGCATCGATCTCGGGATGACCCTGATCGATACGGCCGAGATGTATGCCGGCGGCGGTGCCGAGGAGGTGACCGGCGCGGCCGTCGCCGGCCGGCGCGACGAGGTCTTTCTGGTCAGCAAGGTCCTGCCGTCCAATGCCAGCAGGCGCGGCACCGTCGCCGCGTGCGAGCGCAGCCTCAAGCGGCTCGGGACGGACCGGATCGACCTCTATCTGCTGCATTGGCGCGGCGGCCCCGCACTGGCCGAGACCGTGGAGGCGTTCCGCTCCCTGCAGCAGACCGGAAAGATCCGCCACTGGGGCGTCAGCAATTTCGACACGGACGACATGGAGGAACTCGCCGAACTGCCCGAAGGCAGCGCCGCGGCCACCAACCAGGTCCTCTACAATCTGTCCCGCCGCGCGCCGGAGTGGGACCTGATGCCGTGGTGCCGGAACCGCAGAATCCCCCTGATGGCCTATTCGCCCGTCGAACAGGGCCGCATCCTGAAAGACCGCACGCTCCAGGCGATCGCCTCGCGTCACGGCGCTACGGCGGCGCGCGTCGCCCTCGCATGGCTGATCCGGCAGGACGGCCTGCTGGTGATCCCGAAGGCGGTTTCGCCCGACCATGTCCGTGACAACGCGGCCGCCCGCGAGCTCCGGCTGACGGCGGCGGACCTCGCCGAACTCGACGCGGCGTTTCCGCCCCCGACGGGGAAGAAGTCGCTGGCGATGCTGTAGAGGCGGAGCGGCCGAAGCGGACATCGAACAGAGCTGCCGAAGTCACTCGGGTGGCATAGCGATCAGTAAGTAGGAGCCATCTCACGCTCGGGCGCGGCGAACAGTTCAAAGGCGACACATATCCGCCGTTCGTCGCAACCGAGCGGCACGGTCTCGTGGCTGAAATGGCTGGGCACCAGGACCACGAGTCCCGGCTCGGGGCGGATCCATCGTTCCTCCCAGCCGCTCGCATCGTCGAACCCGCGGCCGGGCGGCGGCCCGACGCGCAGCCAGCCGAGCTTGCGTTCGGCATCGGCAGTGACCGGCGGTACCGCGACATAATAGACGCCGTTTACCCAGCTGGTCGCGTGCAGATGGGGGCGGTGATAGGTATCCGCGCCCGACACCACGCTCCATGCGCGCATGCCGAGATGCTCCGGCCGCGCGCGTAGAAACGGATTGGCGGGATCGACGGGTAGCCCGTCGATATACGCATGCGCAGCCTGCCACAGCCGCTCGAACAGCGCGCGCAGCACGGGGGATTCGCTGCGCTCCAGGTGGTTGCGGCGTGCCCCATTGCGGATCGCACGCCCTTCCGGCTGATCGTAGTGCTCGATGTTCTCAGAGAGTTCCGACTCGAGTAGCGCCAAATCGGGATGGTCCGGTGGATCTACCGTCCTGATCGAAAGGAGCGTCGCGGGATCGGTCAGGGCGCGCGCCGCTCGGCGTTCGCCCGCCCACACCGCAGCGCTGCTGAGAAGGTCGAAGCTGCGCGGATTGGCAAAGCTGGCATCGACCAGCGCGCGGACCAACGGATAGAGCCGTTCGCGCGGCAGGGCCCAGGTCAGCAGATCGACGAAGGCGGGAAATGCGTCGAGATTGGGATCCTCCGCGCGCAGTTGCGCGCATTTCGCCGCCGCAGATGCGACATCGCCCCGGAGCAACGCGAACGCCGCCTGTCGCGCACGATCCAAGTGGGCGGGGGATTCCGCCGCGCTCACGGCGCGCTGACCGACACCAGTTTGTGGGCCTGCATCTCCACCAGCAGCGCCGATACATCCTGCCGGATGGTTTCCAGGGAGGCGGCATAGGTGCGATGCAGCCCCTGGCACAGGTCTTCGAACGCAATCGGCGTTTCCAGCTGCGCCCAGATCGCCGCACCAATCCGATCCAGGTTGAAATAGCTTCCGCTTTCGATGTCGAGCATCACCACTTCGCCATCCACATCGGTGGTCAGCGGGGCAAGCGATCGCGCGATGATCGCATCGGATGGAAATGTCATTGGCGCCGAAATTCATATTGGTAGGAAGGCAGGGTATATGGCGGAGCGCGCGCGACTGTAAATATGACAAGGGGCCAACGGCCCGACCGCGTCGGAGTGGGACAGGATGGGCGGGGCGTATCGATACCGTATCTATGGGCTGACCCTGTCCAGCCCGCGCCCGCTTCCGTTTTTGTGGCCCGAGCCCGATGCCGCCAAAGCGCCCGATGTTGCGTTGCGCTTTGGCCAGGTTACCGCACCGCAGGAAGCGCCGGTGCGGCACGCGCGGCGGCTCTCGGTCTTTGCCGACGGAACCGGATTGCACGAAGCCGTGCATGGGGCGCGGTTCCTGATCCGTGAAGGACTGGAGATCATCGCAGAGGTTCCCGCGGGAACCAGCGATGCAGAACTGCATGCGCTGCTCCTTGGGCCGCCGATGGGCTGGCTGATGTGCCAGCGTGGGCTGCCCCCGATGCACGCCTGCGTCGTCGCGATCGGCTCGGTCGCGGTGGCGCTGGCGGGCGATAGCGGGGCGGGCAAGTCGACGCTCGCCCGGACGCTGGTTGCGCGCGGGCATGGGTTGGTCAGCGATGATCAGGCGGTGATCGATCCCGCCACGCAGCTGGTATATCCGGGGTTTCCGGCGATGAAGCTGTGGGCGGGCACGGCGGCGCTGGCCGGCGATCCGGTCGAACCCGGCCAGCGCGTCCGTGACGGGCTGGAAAAATATGTAACCGCGATGCCGGCTGCCTTCCAAACGAACCCGCTACCGCTGGGGCGGGTGCTGGTACTCTCGAAAGGGCCACGCCGAGAGCCCGAGCGGGCCGATCCGCACGCGGCCACAGCCCTGCTGCTGGCCTGCCTCTACAGACCAGAGTTCAGCCGCGGCCTGGATCAGGGCCGCATCGCCCTGCATTGGGGCGTGACGCTGGCGCGCGCCGTGCCCGTGTTCCATCTGGAGCGTTCTGACGATCTGGCAGATCTTCCGCATTTGGCCGCGACCGTGGAGGCGTTGGCTGCCGCCCCCTGAACGACGCGAGCCGTCACGCCAGCGCAGCAAGCCGTTCCCAGGGTTCGCGCAGGAAGCGGTCGCACAGCGCGCACAATTCCGGGGTGGCGGCAGCCTGCTTCTCGGCGCGATCGTCGATGAAAGGCTGTCGGCCCTTGCGGTTCCACGCCTCCAGCCGCGTGACCTCCTGCATCGCCACCTGCTCGGCGGGGGTAGGCCTGATGCCGATGCGCGGCAGCAGCCGGTCCATAACGGCCCCCGGCAGCTCGGTATAATCCAGGATCAGCCAGCCGGCGGGCTCCTTTTCCACCATCTCGGCCAGCGAGGCGAATGCGCGGCCTAGACAGCGTGCGATGAATTCGGCTTCGCTAAGGTCGCGCTGCTTGGCCAGCCCCACACCCGACAGCAGGGGCGACCAGGCAACGCCCCGCAATTTCAGCCAGCCGGGCGGCTTGCGCACGTTCGACACCAGGATTTCCAGCGGATCGCGGATGATCAAGAGCCGGTGCATATCCGGGTATAGTCGCGTGAACATATCCAGTTCGGCCCCGCTTCGCAGCGACTGCTTCACCACCAGATGGCGTGCATCCGCCCGCAACTGCTGCCCCAGCGATCGCACGGTGACATCCAGCGCCTGCAACCGGTCGGCAGCGGGTACCAGGCTCCAGAAGGCACCGCAGATATCGACCAATGCGCCCGGCTCATCCGTCACCTGCAACGCCTCAATGCACGACAGCATCCGCGCCGTCAGCGTGGAACCGCAACGCGTCAGGTGCCAGATGGACAACAGCGGCGGCAGGATGCGTCCTGTCGGAACATGGTCCCGGACATCGACTTCTAGTGGAATGGAACCGATCTGATGAGCGCCGGGCAGACGATGATGCAGCCCAAACAGAAAATCCTCCGGCTCCATGCGGCGCAACTGGAAGCGTCCCCCCACCGCAGACGGGGCGACGGTCACCGGCATGAGGGGCAGGACGCGCTCAATCATTACGGCCTTCCTGCGTCAGGATAAACTGACCTACCCGCAAGGCTTCGCCCAACCCCTTGCGCAAGCGGTGCGAAGTTGGGAAGCGCCCGGCCTCCTCCGGCGTGGCGGGCCAGGCATCGAGGATGGCGCGCATATGCCGTGTGTCGATGATGGAACAGGCGAGTGGAGAGCATTCAATCCGGTCGATCTCGGCGCTCATCCAGTCGCGCCGGCGGCTCATCCAGCCATACCAGTCGGCATGCTGGAGGCCGATGCGCCGCTCGTTCACAATCGACGCCGGTACGCGGTCGGCGAGCGCGCGGCGCGCAAGAAGGCGACCCACACCACCGCTGCGATACTGATCCCGCGGGAGCGATAGGCAGAACTCTACCAGCGCCAGATCGGTAAAGGGGTCGCGCAATGACCAGCTCTGCCCCTGAAATACATGGGCGTAGTGCGCATTGTTGTGGCGCAGCCGGTCGATAAGCATGATCTGCCGGTCGAGATCCCGGGAACCGGTGTGCACGCGCGGTCGCTCGTCACTTTCGAGTCCGAGCTGCTCGGCGATCTCGGGACGCAGGCTGCTCCATCGCTGCCACCAATGATCTGGTCGACCGCGCAGACGGCGGATGGTGCGCACGACACCTGAGGGCATCAGCTGCGACAGACCCTCGCGACACAAGGCGCGCGGCTTGCCTGCCCAATTTCGGGCGGATAGATTCCCCCAGGCCGAAAGCCACCGCCCCGTTCGCAGTTGATCGGCAACGACGCCTCCGCCGGTATAACTGAGTGTGGCGTTACCCGCATCGCCGCTCAATACCGTGGAAATTCCGAGCTCGTGCAACTTGCGTTCGAGCGGGGCCATCGCCCAGGAAATCTGATAAGGTTGTTTAAACGGCCATTCCCGACTTTGCAGCGGCCCGCCAGCATATTCCAGATCGAGACTAGGCTGACACGCATCGGCAACATGCGCGATCAACTCGGGATGCGCGGCGAGAAACGGCTGCAATCGTGCCCATTCGTCTGAAAAATGCGCGGAGTCCGGCTGCAGCTGGGGAACCGTTGGGTCGGCGCGGACCGTGAGCGTATGAACGGGAGCGTCATGGTGCCGTGCCGCTGCAGCTGCGACCCCGGTTGAATCGAGCCCGGCAGAGAGCAGGCATAGGACCGGTACGCTCGACGGGCAGCGCGCCGCGACGGCACGGTCGAGCTGCGCGCGCGCGGCCTCGACATAGTCTGTGCGCTTCGGGAGCCGCAGTGTCGCGCGCGGGACCGGCGACCAGAAATCGGCGATGCGCACGCGCCCATCGCGCCATTCGACGAATTGGCCGGGCTGGACCCGACGAATGTGCCGCCAGGGGGTGCGGTCGCCGATCAGGCTTTCCATTCGGGCGAGGCGCAGCGCCAGCGCATCGGTATCGGGCTCGGCATCTACGTCGGGAAAGCCGAGCAGCCAACTCGGGCGGCTGGCCGCCAGAATACCGTCGCGGGTGCACGCATAATACAGACTGTCCCGGCCCATCGGACAGGCCGCCAGCAGTATCGAGCGCTGCTCGGCGGTCCAGCGTAGCAGCGCATAATCACCGTCGATCCGTGCCAGACCGTCAAGACCCCAGCGATCAATGACCGCGTCCACGAGGGATGCGGGCGCGATCTCGCGCTCCCGCCCCAGCGCCGAAGCGAGATCGGGGCTATTGTAGAGCGCACCGCTGACCAGGGTTAGCGCCCCAGAGGCTGCGGGGAGGAGCGCGCGCGGCGGAGCGCGTCGCACGGACAACGCCCGCGCGCTGCGTTCCAGTTGCGCTAACGCAATGCCGTCGCCCTGAAAAATTGCATTCGCGTGCAACCCAGACGGACCGCGGCGCAATATATCGCGCGCGGCCAGGCCCACGCCCGCCAGCAACAAGGCGGAATCGTTCAGGAGTGCGTATTGACGAAACCGTCGGTGCTTTGGTTGCCGGTACCGAGCGTGATGCGCGACGTGTCATAGTGGCCAAGGGCAGGGGCCGTCCACGGCAAACGCGTGTCGTTCTGGTCTGCGGGCGCGCGTTCCAGGATCTCGCGTTGTCCTTCAGTATCCATATCCGTGCCCCCGTCTGCCCTATGAGTTGGTAGCGGGAAGTCGCGCGTTTCCGCGCCCCGCGCCGGTTAAGCTAACTGCGGCCTTTCGATGCTGCAAGGCGCGTCAGCTGCGATTCTGGTGGAGGCCGGCGTCTAGCGACGGTCCCCATTTATAGGGGCGTCACTACGGTCGTACCCCAAGCCTCTTGACGCTGTTCGAAAAACGTCGGCAGATGCGGGAGTTGATGAAACGCGCAGATCGCCTTCTCTCATACGCGCCGTTTTTCTTCATTTGCGAATAATCACCTCACCGGCGGAGTAATTCGCGCATGCGCGACTCTCCGATCTCGGGCGACTGCGTCTGACGACCATGCCGGCGGGGCTTCTTCATGACAGTCAAAAGTCTCTATGTGATCGAGAGCGATCCGACCCTCGCCGAGCTCGTCGTGCGCACGGGCGCGGTGCGCGGCATCCCCACCACGGTGTTCGCCAGTCAGGCCGAGCTGCACGCGGTCCCCAATTTCCCGGAGTCGAGCATCATCCTGCTTGATCTGGGCTTCGGCGCCGGCAGCGGCGTCGACGTGCTCAGAACGCTCGCCGTGCGGCGCTGCCGGGCGGGCATCTATCTGACGAGCAACCTCGACAGTCGCCTCCTCAAGACCGTGCGCAATCTCGGGCTCTCCTATGGGCTCGCGATCCGCGGCACCCTGCCGCGACCGATTACACTCGCGCAGTTCGACGGGGTGCTGGCATCGGGCATCCAGCGGGAAGCGCTCGTCGGCGCGAAGCGCCCGTCGCGCGCCGAAGAACTCCACCGCGGCATCATCTCCGGCGAACTGCGCCTGCACTATCAGCCGAAGGTCTGCCTCCGGACAGGCGACATCGTCGGCTGCGAGGCCCTCGTCCGCTGGCAGCAGCCCAACCGCCCCCTGACGCCCCCGGGCGACTTTCTCGGGCTGGCCGAAGAATGCGGGTTGATGCCGCTATTGACCAATTGGGTCCTGGAGGACGCGCTGCGTCAGGCAGCGGCCTGGCAGAAGCAGGGCATCCGTTCTCCGATTTCCGTGAACGTCCCGGCACCGATGATGAATGGCCTCCTGCTGCCGAACGTCATCGAGGAGATCCTCTGGCGGCACGACCTCCACGGTTCCTGCCTCACCCTCGAAGTCACGGAGTCCGCCGCGACGGCGGATCTCGTCACGGCAGTCGACGTCCTGGTCCGCCTCCGCCTGATGGGCATTTCCCTGTCGATCGACGATTTCGGCACAGGGCACTCATCCATCACGAAACTGCGCCAGATGCCGTTCAGCGAGTTGAAGATCGATCGCTCCTTCGTCCAGGACATCCTCGACGATCCCGATGCCAGGGCCCTGGTCTCCGTGATGGTCTCCATGGGCGAGACGTTCGGCATGACCGTCATCGCAGAGGGCGTCGAAACGCCCGAGGTGCTGCAGGCGGTGAAGACCCTCAGTGCCAACATCGTCGTCCAGGGCTTCCATTTCAGCCGGCCACTGCCGCCCGATGCCTTCGCCGCCTATGTTGCGAGAGGGGTCGAGAACGAAGCGCCGGTCTGAATCGACCGGCCGGCTTCCGAGCGCGCTCACTCCGCGATCAGCGCCTCCAGCGTCTCCAGGCGGTCCGCCTCGATCGCCGGCTTGTCCCACCGTATGTGCGCGACGCGCGGAAAACGCATCGCCACACCGGATTTGTGCCGGGTCGACCGGGCGATGCTGTCGAACGCGACCTCCAGCACCAGTCCCGGCTTCACCTCGCGCACGGGGCCGAAGCGGTTGACCGTGTTGCTGCGGATCCAGCGGTCGAGCTGCCGCAGTTCCTCGTCGGTGAAGCCGAAATAGGCCTTGCCCACCGGCACCAGTTCCTCCGCGCCGGTATCGGTCCGCCGCCACGCCCCGAAGGTGTAATCCGAGTAGAAGGACGAGCGCTTCCCGTGGCCGCGCTGCGCGTACATCAGCACCGTGTCGGCCGTGTGCGGATCGCGCTTCCACTTGAACCACGGTCCCTTGGGTCGCCCCGAGACGTAGGCGCTGTCGCCGCGCTTCAGCATCAGCCCTTCGATGACGCCCTCGCGCGAGCCCGAGCGTAGCGCGTGCAGATCGGCCGCCGTCTCGAACGCCACCAGCGGCGACAGGTCGAGCTTCGCCGGCAGCGCTCTCGCGTACCAAGCCTCCAGGCGGCGGCGGCGCGCGTCGAACGGCAGCGGCCGCAGGTCCTCCGTGCCCTCGAACAGGATGTCGTAGAGGCGCACGAAGGCCGGCTGCTCGCGCAGCTGCTTCGGCGTCACGGTCTTGCGGTTCAGCCGCTGCTGCAGGTCGTTGAACGGCGCCACCTCGTAGGGCGGGCCGCTTCCGTCGGCCGGATGGACCAGCAGTTCGCCGTCGAGGATGGCGTCGAAGGTCATGGCATCGAGGATATCGGGGAACGCCCCGCCAATGTCGTCGCCGCTGCGGCTGTAGAGCCGGCGTTCGCCGCCGCGCGCGACGAGCTGGACGCGGATTCCGTCCCACTTCCATTCCGCCCGGTAGGCCGACAGGTCGAGCTTTTCGGCGTCGGCATCCTCCAGCGGCGTCGACAGCATCAGCGGCCGGAACCCGGGCGCCGCGTCGACATCGGGCTTGTCGTGCGGCCCGTCGAGCCAGCCGAACAGCTCGGTATAAGGCGGCCGCACGCCGTGCCAGACCTCCTCGACCTCCTCCAGCGTCACCGCGAAGCGCTCGGCCAGCGCCATCTTCGCCATGCGCGCCGACACGCCGACGCGCAGGCCGCCGGTGATCAGCTTCAGCAGCGCCCAGCGCTCGGTCGGATCGCACGCGTCGAGCCATCCGGCGAGCAGGTCCGGCACCTGGCCGCGCAGAGCGCCGTGCAGGCGCTCGACCACCTCGCTCAACGCCGGCGGCCCGTTCGAACCGCCCTTGCCCGGCCAGGTGAGCGCTACCGTTTCGGCCAGGTCGCCGACATAGTCGTAGGACAGGCCGAAGAGCACCGGGTCGGTTCGATCCTGGATCAGTCCGCGGATCGCCGCCGGCTTGGCCGTCTGCAGTGCCAGCCCGCCGGTCAGCGCCGCCAGCGCCCAGCCGCGCTCCGGGTCGGGCGTCGCACCCATATACTCGCCGATCAGGCGCAGCTTGGCGTTGCGCGACGGCGTAAAGACCAGGCTGTCGAGCAGGTCGGCGAAGGCCCTCACTCTTCCTCCTCGTCGCGCCCGACCAGGGACAGCGCCCGCGCGTCGTAACCCTGCCGCCTGCACCAGTAGACCATCGCCTCCTCGGCGCCGTGCGTCACCCACACCTTGGGCGCCCCCACTTCCTGCACCGTGAGCAGCAGTTCGTCCCAGTCGGCATGGTCGGAAACGACCAACGGCAGTTCCACCTGCCGCTGGCGCGCGCGCTGGCGCACCCGCATCCATCCCGAAGCATGCGCGACGACGGGATCGGGCACGCGCCGCGACCAGACGTCGGCGGTGGCGCTCGGCGGCGCCATGACGATGCGGCCGCGGAACTCGTCGCGCTTCCGCCCCGCCGCCGGCTCGGTCTCGCCGAGATCGATGCCGTGCGCGCGGTACAGGTCGCAGCAGCCAGCGAGTGCGCCGTGGATGAAGACGGGTTCGTGATAGCCAGCGGCGCGCAGCAGCGACAGGACCCGCTGCGCCTTGCCGAGCGAGTAGACGCCGACCAGGTGCGAGCGCTCCGGAAAACGCCGCACCGACGCCAGCAGGCGGGCGATCTCCCCCGCCGGCGGCGGGTGGCGGAAGACCGGCAGGCCGAAGGTCGCCTCGGTCACGAAGGCGTCGCACGGCACCGGCTCGAACGACGCGCAGGTCGGGTCCGGCGTGCGCTTGTAGTCGCCCGAGACGACGACGCGGCTGCCGCGATAGTCCATCACCACCTGCGCGCTGCCGAGCACGTGGCCGGCCGGCACCAGCCTGACGTCGACCTCGCCGATCCGCACGGTCTCGCCATAGGGCAGCGGCTGCCGCCGCCCGGACGTGCCGTCCTCGCGCAGACGCAGCGCCATGATCGCCAGCGTCTCCGGTGTCGCCAGCACGTCCGCATGGCCGCCGCGCGCATGGTCGGAATGGCCGTGCGTGACCACCGCCCGCTCGACCGCACGCAGCGGATCGACGTGAAAGCCGCCCGGCTCGCACCACAGGCCGAGCGGCGTCACGCGGATCCAGTCTTCGGGTCGAGGAGTCGCGGCCATCTATGGTAAATGGTTCACTTCGGGTTCAGGCGGCATCGGAGAAATTGCCAGCTTCGAAGATTGCGCGGATATCGTTCCGGGCAAGGACCTCCGCCATCGAGGTTGCCGAAACATGCATGGCCCCGAACCCCACCTCGCCGATCATCGTCCTCTCCGTCCGCTTCGCATCCTGGTCGCGCCATCCGGCTTCAAGGAAGGTCTCCCGCCCGAGGCGGTCTGCGCCGCGATCGCTGCGGGCGTACATTCTGTCTGCGCCGGCGCGCAGATCGACTGCCTGCCTGTCCCGGACGGCGGCGAAGGCTTCGCCGAAAGCCTCGTGCGCATGACCGGCGGCAGCCTCCGGCACGTTACCGTCACCGGCCCGCTGGGCGAGCCGGTCGCCAGCCGGTACGGGACACTCGGCGACGGTGAGACGGCCGTGGTCGAACTGGCGGAATCCGCCGGCCTCCGGCTGATACCGCCCGACCGGCGCGATCCGCTGCGGACCACGACCCGAGGAGTCGGAGAGACGATCCGCGCCGCACTGGACGCCGGGTTCAGGCGGTTGCTGGTCGGATGCGGCGACTCCGGCACCAACGACGGCGGCGCCGGACTCGCGCAGGCGCTGGGCGTGCGTCTCCAGCGCGCCGACGGCACGCCCATCGGCCCCGGCGCGGCGGGCCTGCTGGAACTTCAGCGGATCGACCTGTCCGGCCGCGATCCGCGCCTCGCCCAGGCCCAGATCGAGGTCGCCTGCAATCTCGCCATTCCCCTGACCGGCCCGACCGGTGCCGGCCGCAGCTTCGGCGCGCAGAAGGGGGCGCCCCCCGCGGCCCTCGACTGGCTGGACCTCGCCTTGTCGTCCTTCGCCGCGATCGTCAGGCGCGACCTCGCCATCCATCTCGTCGCCGTGCCCGGCGCCGGGGCGTCCGGCGGCGCCGGTGCCGGGTTGCATGCGCTGCTCGGCGCGCGGCTGCGCTCGCGCTACGACGTGGTCGACCGGCTGTGCGACCTCGATCGCCGGATAGGCGCCGCCGACATCGTCTTCACCGCCGAGGGCCGCATCGACGCGCAAAGCCCTCAGGGAAAGGTGCCGGCGGAGATCGGCCGGCGCGCCGCCGCGGCGGGCATCCCGGTGATCGCGATGGCGGGCGCACTCGGCGCGGGTGCGACGCGCATCCACGCCCACGGTGTCGACGCCGTCTTCAGCATCGCCCCCGGACCATGTGCGCTCGACGCCGCCATGGCCGCGACCGAGCGGCACCTGACCGCCTGCGCCGCCAACGTCATGCGCACCCTGCGCGCCGGCATCGCGATCGGCGCCCGTCGCCGCGAGAGCCGCGCCGCGTAGGGCTCGCGCACCTCAGGCGATCTTCTCGACCGTCACCGGATGCAGCGGCGTGCCGTCGCGCTCGAACGCGGTCAGGTTGGCGAGCGTCGTCTCGGCGATCGCGGTCAGCGCCTCCTGGGTAAAGAAGCCCTGGTGGCCGGTGATCACGACGTTGGGAAACGTGAGCAGCCGCGCGAACACGTCGTCGTGGATGACCTGGCCGGACAGGTCCTCGAAGAACAGGTCCGCCTCCTCCTCGTAGACGTCGAGACCGAGCGATCCGATTTGCCCGCTCTTCAGCCCGGCGATGGCGGCGCGCGTATCGATGATGGCGCCGCGGCTGGTGTTGACGATCATCGCCCCCGGCTTCAGGCGCTTCACCGCCGCCGCGTCCAGCAGATGTCGCGTCTCCGGCGTCAGCGGGCAGTGGAAGGTGACGATGTCGGCCTGCGGCAGCAGTTCGGCGAACGTCGTGTACTCGATGCCGAGCGCCCGCCCCTCGGCGCTCGGGAACGGATCGTAGCCGACCAGCCGACAGCCGAATCCCGCCAGGATGCGCGCGGCGATCAATCCGATCTTGCCGGTACCGACGATCCCTGCGGTCTTCCCCGCCAGGTCGAAGCCCAGCAGGCCGTCGAGTGCGAAATTGCCCTCGCGCACCCGGGCGTAGGCGCGGTGGATCTTGCGGTTCAGCGTCAGGATAAGGGCGAGCGTATGCTCGGCCACCGCGTTGGGCGAGTAGGCCGGCACGCGCGCCACGGCGATGCCCAGCGCCGCCGCCGCGGCGAGATCGACATTGTTGAAGCCGGCCGAGCGCAGCGCCACCAGCCGGCAGCCGGCGTCGGCCATGGCGCGCAGGACGTCGGCATCGATCCTGTCGTTGACGAAGGGACAGACCGCCTCCGCCCCGTCGATCAGCGCGGTCGTCGCGGCCGACAGGTGCGCCTCGTGATAGTCGAGCCTGTGTCCATGGGCCGCGTTCGCCCTGTCGAAGAAGTCCCGGTCGTACGGCTTGGTGCTGAAAACGGCGACGCGCATGCGGCTCCCTTCCGGTTCAGACGGCGTGCGAGTGGCGGGCCGCGGCCGGTTCGGCGGCGGACGGCAGATAGGCGTCGAATGCGGCGGCGACGCAGCGTACCAGGGGTCGGGCCTCGTCCGCCACCCGCAGGACCGCGCCCTCCATCTCGGCAACGCCGTCTCGAACGAGTCGTTCCAGCGCCGGCCGCGCATCCTCCAGTGCGGCAGGGCTGGTCCAGTGCCGCTGCGCCGTGCACGCGATGTCGACGGCGCCGTGGCACATCAGCTGCTCGATCACGTCGCGGCGCAGCCGGTCGTCGGCGGTCAGGGCGCGGCCGCGCGCCACCGGCAGGCGCCCCTCCCTGACGGCCTTCATGTAGTCGGGCACCGCAGCGATGTTCTGCACGTAGCCCGCCGGCAGGCTGCCGATCGCCGAGGCGCCGAGGCCCAGCAGGACCGGCGCCGCGTCGGTCGTATAGCCCTGGAAGTTGCGGTGGAGGCGGCCCGCCTCGGCGGCCTGCGCCAGTTCGTCGTCCGCCCGCGCGAAATGGTCCAGGCCGACCTGGCGGTAGCCGGCCGCCGTCAGCCGCTCCGCTATGGCGGCGAACTGCGCCAGCCGCGCCCGACCGTCCGGCAGGGTCGACGCGTCGATCAGCCGCTGGTGCCGCTTCATCCACGGCACGTGCGCATAGCCGAAGACCGCGACGCGGTCCGGTGCCAGCGACACCACCCGGTCGGCCGTCGCGGCGCAGGAGGCCACCGTCTCGTGCGGCAGGCCGTAGATCAGGTCGACATTGATCCCGCGCGCCCCGGCCCCGCGCAGGCCGGAGACGGCACGCGCCGTCTGGTCGAAGCTCTGCACCCGGCCGATCGCCTTCTGCACCGCCGGATCGAAACTCTGCACGCCGATGCTGGCGCGCGTGACGCCACCATAGGCCAGTGCCTTCAGCGTTTCGTCCGACAGGTGCCGCGGGTCCGCCTCGATCGCCACCTCGGTCTCGCCGTCCACGCGGAAATGCGCGCGCAGCACGTCCATGATCGCCAGGAAGTCGCGCGGCGCCAGGATCGTCGGTGTGCCGCCGCCCCAGTGGATGCGCGACACGTGCATGCGCCGCGGCAGCCGCGCCACGACCAGCGCCACCTCCCGCAGCAGCGCCGCCGCGTAGGCGTCGACCGGCTCCGGACGCGCCGTCGCCCGCGTATGGCAGCCGCAATAGAGGCACAGCGACCGGCAGAAGGGCACGTGCAGGTAGAGCGACACGTCGTCGGCCGGGGTGAGCGTGCCGAGCCACTCGGCATAGGTCTCGGCGTTCACCGCCTCGCTGAAATGCGGGGCGGTGGGATAGCTGGTGTAGCGCGGCACCCGGAGGCTCTCGAAACGAGCGATCAGATCGGCGTCCATGAGGGCCTCCGGATTATGCGATGATACCCTCCGATACCGCGCCGGCGACCGCGCCTCATTGATTCAGGTCAAGCCCGCCGTAGGTCGCGAGGGTCGGCCGCCAGGGTCGACGGCCTCCGCCCTGCGCCCTATCATCCGCCGCCTCAGGGAACGCGGAAGTGAAGGTGCCTCGATGGACGGAATCGAGAAGTTCGGCATCGGCCAGCCGGTACGGCGCAAGGAGGACGTGCGCTTCGTCACCGGGCGGGGCCGCTTCACCGACGACGTCAACATCGACGGCCAGGCCTACGGCTATGTCGTGCGCAGCCCGCACGCCCACGCGGTGATCCGCTCCATCGACACGGCCGATGCCGCGGCCATGCCCGGCGTCGTCGCCGTGCTGACCGGCCAAGATGCGGCGGCCGACGGCATTCCGAAGCTGCCCTGCCAGGTGGACGTTCCCGGCGCCGGCGGGGCCAAGATGTTCAATCCCGGCCGCGAGATCCTGCAGACCGAGCGCGTGCGCTTCGTCGGCGACCCCGTCGCTTTCGTCGTGGCGGAGACCTACGAGCAGGCGCGCGACGCCGCCGAGATGGTCATGGTCGACTACGAAGACCTGCCCGGCGTGGCCCAGGCCGACGAGGCCGACGAAGAGGGCGCGCCGCTGCTCTATCCCGAGCACGGCTCCAACCTCGCCGTCCACTGGCAGAGCCACGACGGCAAGGCCGTCGAGGAGGCCTTCGCCAAGGCGGCCAAGGTCGTGACGCTGCGCTTCGTCAACAACCGCGTCGTCGGCAACCCGATGGAGCCGCGCGTCGCCATCGGCGACTGGGACGAGGCGGAAGGCAGGCACACGCTGATCTCACCGACCCAGGGCGCGGTGAAGCTGCAGACCGGCCTCGCCAAGATCGTTTTCGACGTGCCGAAGGAAAAGGTGCATGTGATTTCGCCGGACACCGGCGGCGGCTTCGGCCTGCGCGGCAAGCTGTTCCCGGAGACCGTGATGGTCACCTGGGCGGCCAAGCGCCTGAAGCGCCCGGTGAAGTGGCTCTCCGACCGCGGCGAGACCTTCGTCTCCGATCCGCACGGCCGCGACCACATCTCGGTCGGCGAGATGGCCTTCGACGCCGAAGGGCACATTCTCGGCGTGCGGGTGAACACCCACGCCAATGTCGGCGCCTACCTGCTCGACTTCGGCCCGCGCATCTCCACCGTCGCCGGCGCGCGCATCGCCGGCACCGTCTACCAGGTGCCGGCGATGCAGCTCTCGGTCAGGGTGATGTTCACCAACACCGTTCCGACCGACGCCTATCGCGGCGCCGGCAGGCCGGAGATGGCCTATCAGATGGAGCGGCTGCTCGACGTCGGCGCGCACGCGCTCGGCCTCGACCGCATCGAGATCCGCCGCCGCAACTTCATCCGCCCCGACCAGCTGCCCTGGAAGAACCCGGTCGGCATGGTCATCCATTCGGGCGAGTTCGAGAACACGATGGACCTGGCGCTGCAGCGGGCCGACTGGGCCGGCTTCGAAGCGCGGCGGCAGGAGGCGAAGGCGCGCGGCAGGCTGCGCGGCATCGGCCTCGGCTACTATATCGAGGCGTCGGGCGGCCAGCCGACCGAACAGGCGACGGTGCGCATGACGCCCGAGGGCCGCGCCCAGCTGGTCGTCGGCACCTTCAGCCACGGCCAGGGCCACGAGACCGCCTTCGCCCAGATCCTGTCCGAAAAGCTCGGCATTCCCTTCGACGATATCGACTTCGCCCAGGGCGACACCGACTTCGTCTCCTTCGGCAACGGCACCGGCGGCTCGCGCTCGTCGCAGATGGGCGGCGTCGCCACGGTGCGCGCCGCCAACCAGGTGATCGAGAAGGCGAAGCGGATCGCCGCCCACGCCATCGAAGCGGCCGAGGCCGACATCGAGTTCGAGGCGGGCGCTTTCGCCGTCGCCGGCACCGACCTCAGCATCAGCCTGCGCGAGGTGGCGAAGCTGGCGGCCGACCCGTCGAAGCTGCCCGAGGGGATGACGCCCGGCCTCGACGAGACCTGCCTGTACGAGCGCTCGACCGAGTGCAACTTCCCCAACGGCGCGCATATCTGCGAGGTCGAGATCGATCCGGAGACCGGCAAGCTGCACGTCGACCGCTACACCTGCGTCGACGACTGCGGCACGATCATCAATCCCATGCTGATCGCCGGCCAGGTGCATGGCGGCGTGGCCCAGGGCCTAGGGCAGGCGCTGCTCGAGCACACCGCCTACGAGCCCGGCACGGCGCAGTTCCTGGCGGCCAGCTTCATGGACTACGGCATGCCACGCGCCGACGACTTCCCCGACATGGACGTCGCCTTCAACCCGGTCCCCGACCCGGCTAACGACCTGGGCGTCAAGGGCGCCGGCGAAGGCGGCTCCTGCGGCGCCCCGCCCGCCATCGTCAGCGCCATCGCCGACGCGCTCGGCATCGAGCACATCGACATGCCGGTCGGCCCGGAGAAGGTGTGGCGGGTGCTGGAGGGGCAGCGAAGGAAGATGGCGGCGGAGTAGGGCCGGGTGGAGGTTTGACCAGGCATCAATGGCCCGGAAACCTCGTCCTTCGAGACGGCCCTGGCGGGCCTCCTCAGGATGAGGTTTCCTAATTCGACCGCTCCATTAGCCCCTCATGCTGAGGAGCGCCCGCAGGGCGCGTCTCGAAGCACGAGGGGCGGACCAAGTAACCGCGGCAGCTCACGCCGCCAGAAGTTCGTCCGCCGGACCGAAGAACTCGTAGTGGATGCGGTCGGCGGGAACCCCCGACAGCGCCAGGGCTGCGACCAGGGTGCGCAGGAACGGCCGGGGCCCGCACAGATAGTGGTCGGCCTCGGCGAGCGGCGTGTGCCGGTTGAGCCACTCCCGGTCGATGATGCCGGCACGGTCGAAGTCGCTGCCGATCCGGTCCTCGGCGCGGGGCGCCTGGTAGAAGGTCGTGACGGCGAGATTAGGCAGCGCGGCCGCCAGTGCCTTCACCCTCGGCCCCATGGCATGGGTCGAACCGTCGAGGGTGCCGTGCACGAAATGCACTTCGTGGTCCCGATGCCGCTCGGCGATGCTCTCCAGCATCGACACCATCGGCGTCAAGCCTACGCCGCCCGAGAGGAGGACCACTGGCCGGCGCGGCGGCGTGGGCAGGAAGAACTCTCCAGCCGGTGGCGCCACCTTCAGAACGGTGCCCGGAACGGCGTGGTCGTGCAGCCAGTTGGAGGCGAGGCCGAGCGGCTCGCGCTTCACCGAGATGCGGTAGCGGTCGGCGGCGGGCGCGCTGGAGATGCTGTAGTTGCGCTTGACGGGAGGCTGGCCGGGGATCTCCAGCCAGAATGTCAGATACTGCCCCGGCCTGTGGCGGATCACGCTGCCGCCATCCGCCGGCTTCAGAATGAACGAGGTGATGATGGCGCTTTCGGGCACCACGGCGTCGACCGTGAAGTCGCGCCAACCCGTCCAGCCGCCCTCGGCATGCGCCAGATCGTCATAGATGCGCTGCTCCCGGGCGATCAGGATATTGGCCAGAAACCAGTAGGCTTCCTCCCAAGCCGCGAGGACCTCGACCGTGGCCGCATCTCCGAGCACCTCCTCGATGGCGCCCAGCAGCGCCGCGCCGACATGGGGGTAATGCTCGGGCAGGATCTGCAGGCCGACATGCTTCTGCGCTATGCGCTCGACGGCCGATGCCATGGCGCCGAGATTCTCGATGTTGTTGGCATAGGCCAGGATCGCCACCGCCAATGCCTTCGGCTGCGAGCCGGCATCGCCATGGTGCGACTGGTTGAACAGGTCGCGGATCATCGGGTTCTCGAACATCCGCGCATACATCGCCCGCACGACATCGAGGCCGTGCGCTTCGAGGGCGGGAACGGTTGCCTTTACCGTCGCGATCGTCTGGGCGGACAGTGCTGCGGACATCCATAGACTCCATGGGAAGGGTGCGGCCCGACCGCGGCGCGATCGCACACACGATCGGGATCCATCGCCGATCTACGCCATCGGCCATAAACATGCAAATTCAATACATGTATATTTGATGCGTCTTTCTGGCGCACGGTGCGAGGCGGCCGGGAAGGGCGACCTCGCCGCGCCCAGGGCGGATCAATGCCGCTCGCGAAGAAACGGCACGTCCCTACCCCCCACGTAATCGATTCCCCTCCCCCGCCTCGGCATCCTCCCGCCCATGCACCGGCCCGCACCGGTGCGGCAAGCGAGGGAGAGACCGATGTCCGATGCGGCATCCGACCTGATCGACCGCTACATCGCCGCCTGGAACGAGACAGACGCCGGCCGCCGACGCGACCTGATCGCGCGGACCTGGACCGAGGACGCCACCTACGTCGACCCGCTGATGCGCGGCGACGGGGCGGCGGGGATCGACGCCATGATCGCCGGCGTGCAGGCGCAGTTCCCGGGCTGGCGCTTCGCCCGCCTCGGCACCGTCGACGCCCATGGCGACCGCGTCCGCTTCGCCTGGGTGCTGGGTCCGGCGAACGCCGACGCGCCGATCGCGGGCACCGACTTCGCCGTCCTGTCGCCCGACGGCCGCTTGGCCGCCGTCACCGGCTTCATCGACCGCATGCCGGCCGCCGCCTGAGGCCGGCCGCACGTTCCCCAAGAGGAGATAACCGATGTCTTTCGCCATCCCGTCGCCGCGCTCGCCCGGTTTCCTGCGCTTCGCCCTGATCGCCGACGCCGCCGCCAGCTGTGCGCTCGGCCTCGGCCTCGCCACCCTCGCCGGTCCCCTCGCGGGCCTGCTCGGCCTGCCCGAGGCGCTGCCGCGCTATGCCGGCGTGTTCCTGATCGTCTGGGCCGCGGGCGTGCTGTGGCTCGGCACGCGTGCCCGGCCGCCGCGCGCCGCCGTCTGGGCCGTGATCGCAGTAAACGCCGTCTGGGCCGTGGACAGCATCCTGCTGCTGCTCGTCGGCTGGGTCGCCCCCACGGCGCTCGGCATGGCCTTCATCCTGGTCCAGGCCGCCGCCGTCGCGGTCTTCGCCGAGATCCAGTATGTCGGCCTGCGCCGCGCCGCGGCCTGAGGCCATCGAGCCGGGCGGCCGCTCCTGGCGTCCGGCTCGCCCCACGCACACCCGCTGCAGCGGTTAGCGCTTTCCTCCACCCCCGACCTGCGCAAGGATCACCGCCGTACCGTTCGGCACCGGGTGGGGATCCGACGATGCGGGGGATGGAGAGGGCCGACAGCGAGACCGGCCAACTGGTCGAGGCGATCTACGACGCGGCGGCGGATCCGGCCGGCTGGTCGTCGGTCATGGCGGGCATCGGCCGGATCTTCCGCACCCGCGCCGAGACCTTCTACTACCTCGGCTATGCCGACCGCGCGTTCACGCCGGTCCACATCGCCGGCATCGACGCGGCCCGGCAGGCGGCCTTCCCCGAGATCTTCTACACGCCCGACAATCCCTGCACGCGTTCCGACCCGCTGCACCGGCCGGGCGTGCTGCGGACCGACGAACGTCTGGCGGAATTCTTCGGCGACCCGCACGTCCTGCGCCGGTCGACCTACTACAACGAATGGATGCGTCCGCAGCGGCTGGACCACACGATGGGCACCAGCTTCGCGGCCGGCGACGGACTGATCCTCAACCTCAGCCTGCTGCGCGGCGCCGACGTCGGCGTCTTCGACATGGGCGAGTTCCGCCGCTTCGCCGGCATCGTGCGGCACATGGACCGCGCACTGCGGATGGCGGCCCGGCTGGAGACGCTGACGGCCGGCAGGGCGCTGGTCTGCGACGCGCTCGACCACCTGCCCTACGGCGTCGCCTTCGCCGAACCGGACGGCCGCCTCGTGCAGTGCAATGCGCGGGCGGAGGCGCTGCTGCGCCGCGGCGACCCGCTGACGCTGCGCAACGGGCGGCTAGCCGCGGCGAGCGCGCGCGAGGCCGACCGTCTCGCGCACTTTCTGGGGGCGGCGGCGGATCCGGCCGGCACGGCGCCGCCGGCGCGGATCGCCGTCCGCGGCCGCGAGGGCCGACCGCTCGTCCTGAGCGCCGCCAGGATCGCCGCGCGGCGCAACCGCCTGCCGACACAGCGGCCGGTGCTGATGCTGACGATCGCCGAGGCCGACCGCGCCGCCGCCGCATCGCCCGCCCTCTACCGCGACCTCTACGGCTTTACGCCGGTCGAGAGCCGCCTCGCCGCCGCCCTGCTGCCCGGAACAGGCCTGAAGCGGGCGGCGGAGGCGGCCGGAATCACCTACGAGACGGCGCGTTGGTACCTGAAGGCGATGTTCCAGAAGACGGGAACCACGCGCCAGTCGGAACTCGTCGCCCGGCTGACCGCAGCGGCGGCCGCGCGCCTCCTGCCGCCCGGCGACGACCCCGACGCCTAGGGCCGAGGGGCTGCATGCACCTCCCGTTTGGGAGGCGGCCGCGGCGGACCGGTTCTCTACCATCGCCGGCGTCCCGCCACCGCGTCGCCGCGCGACGCCCGCAGCGGCCGGCCCGGCGCATGCCGGCGACGCGCCGCGTCGATGGAGATCCCCATGTCGCACGACCGCTTCCTGTCGCCCCGCCCGGCATTCCCTGGCGCAGCACTGTCTCTTGCCGTCCCTCTCGCCCTGAGCCTTGTGCTCGGTGCTGCGGCACCGGCACGGGCGGCGGTCACGCTGCCCGACTGCCCCGCGATGACCAAATGGGCCGGCGGATACGAGAAGAACGCGAAATGGGAGCCGAACGACCTCGGGAGCCGCCACTGGTTCCCCGCGATCTTTGCAGCACCGGAAACCGCGGAGGTCTTCGGCAAGCCCGTCCTGGAATGGACGCCGGACGAGGCGAAGTCGATCGCGACGGCGCTGAAGGCCTGCGAGCGGGCGTTGTCGAAGGAGAAGCGCTATCGCGAACGCAATGCGGTTTCCGACGTGAAGACCTGGGCATCCCGGAACGTCGCGAACTACCTGGAGACGTCCGCCGCCGCGCGCGGCGCGTACGACACTGCATTCGCCGCGCTGGCCCAGGCGAAGCCGTCGCCGGGCCTGCTGGCGTTTTACACCGGCATGGCGAAGATCGGCGACGGCCGGAAAGGTTACGATGCGGCGCAGCGCGCGACGGCGCAACTCGCCGGCGACGTGCAGAAGGCCGCCCGCGCCGCCCTCTCCTCCGCCCGCGACCTGCCGCAGGCGGAACTCGATAGCCGGATCGCGCCGGCCGCCGCGGCGCGCATCGACAGCCAGCGCACCGCGGTGCGCGCTGCCATCGAGGTCGATATCGCGAACATGCCGGTATCGATCCAGGGCCTCGACGCGCTCTCCGGCATGCGCAAAGCCCTCGCCAAGGACTATGCGGACGTCTTTCCGCGCGAGGACGTGGCGGCAATCACCGGGAAGATCGGTACCCGCGAGACAGCCATCGGCACGCAGATCGCGGACATGATGATCGCCGACATCGAGTCGGCCGCGGACGGCATGCCGGCCTTCAACAACATCGCGACGCAGCTCAATTCAGGGCTCCTGCAGCGCCTGCCCCCGGCCCAGGCGGCCCGGGTCCGCGCCGCCGCCAGCGCCAAGGCCGAGGCGGTGGGCAACGCCCTGATGCCGGCCTTCCGGAAGAACCTCGCCGACCTTCCCGTCGAAGACGCGTCGATCGACAGTCTGGACGGGCCGACGCTCGCCTACGTGCGACAGAGCCTGGCGCCCGCCCCCGCCGTGCGGGTGCGCTTCGAGCAGGCCGTGGCGGCCCGGCGGAGCGAGATCGTAGCCGCCCTCACCAAGGCCGAAGCGGGCACGATGCGCGGCCGGCACTACGCCGACCGGGCAGGGCGCATCAAGATGGAGTTCGTCGACCGGACGCGGGTCTTCGTGACGGCACCGGACGGCCAGACCGCCGCGGGCACCTACACCGAGGAGAAGGACGGCCGCGTCGTCGTCACCCTGCCCAACAAGAGCATGGTGCTGACGCGCGAAGGCCGCCGCCTGACCGGCGGCCCCGTCGAACTGCGCCGCGTCGACGCGAACTAGGCTTCGGTCTTGCGGACAAGATGCCTATATTGGACATGCGACGCCCGACATGGAGACCTCGACCCCCCCACAAAAACCATCGAAAACCCATCGTCGAACACGCGCGGAGCGGGAGCGGCCCCACGGCCGCCGCGCCATGCAGACCGGGGCGGCCATGAGGCCGCCCCGTCGGAAGGAAAGGGATCGGAAAGGAAGGGAAAGGAACGAAAGGGAAGGAAAGGGGATGCTACCCCATCCTTCCCAAGCCGCGCTGCGAAGTCCGCGTCAGTGCGCGACCTCGAACAGGCCGGCCGCCCCCATGCCGCCGCCGACGCACATGGTGACGACGACATACTTCACCCCGCGGCGCCGGCCCTCGATCAGCGCGTGGCCGACCATGCGGGCGCCGGACATGCCGTAGGGGTGGCCGATGGCGATGGCGCCGCCGTCGACGTTCAGCCGGTCGTTGTCGATGCCCAGCTTGTCGCGGCAGTAGATGACCTGGACGGCGAAGGCCTCGTTCAGCTCCCACAGGCCGATGTCGTCGACCTTCAGGCCGTTGCGCTCCAGCAGCTTCGGCACGGCGAAGACGGGGCCGATGCCCATCTCGTCGGGCTCGCAGCCGGCGACGGCCATGCCGCGATAGATGCCGAGCGGCTTCAGGCCCCGACGCTTCGCCTCCCCGGCCTCCATCAGCACGCTGGCGGAGGCGCCGTCGGAGAGCTGGCTGGCGTTGCCGGCCGTGATGCAGCCGCCCTCGCGCACGGTGCGCAGGCCCTTCAGGCCTTCGAGCGTGGTGTCGGCGCGCATGCCCTCGTCGCGGTCGAGGGTGACCTGCTGCTCGGACTGGGCGCCGGTCGCCTTGTCGACGACGATCTTGGTCGCGGTGACGGGCACGATCTCGTCGGCGAAGCGGCCGGCCTGGTGGGCGGCCGCCGTGCGCGCCTGGCTCTGCGCGCCGTATTCGTCCTGCGCGTCACGGCCGATGCCGTAGCGCTTGGCGACGATCTCCGCCGTGTCGATCATCGGCATGTAGAGATGCGGGCTCAGTTCCAGAACCGTCGGGTCCTCGGCCCGGAAGGCGTTGCGGTGCTCGTTCTGCACTAGGCTGATCTGCTCCAGCCCGCCGGCGACGCAGACCCGCATCCCGTCGCAGACGATCTGCTTGGCGGCCGTGGAGATCGCCATCAGGCCGGACGAGCACTGCCGGTCCATGGTCATGCCGGCGACGGAGGCCGGCATGCCGGCGGCGATGGCGATCTGGCGGCCGACATTGTAGCCGGTCGAGCCCTGCTGCAGGGCGGCACCCATGATGACGTCGTCGACCTCGGCCGGATCCAGCTGCGCGCGCTGCAACGCCGCCTTGGCGGCGATGCCGCCCATGGTGGGGCCCTCGAGATTGTTGAAGGCGCCGCGATAGGCCTTGCCGATCGGCGTGCGTGCCGTGGCGACGATGACTGCTTCCCTCATCTGCTTCTTCTCCGCTCGTTGGCCGTGGCGGTGGTGGGCGGTGGCAGGGGGAACGCTAGTGCGGCCGTGAGGCGCGGGCAAGGACGCCCGGTCGCCGCGGCCGGCGCGTCTACTTCCGGCGGAGCCGCTTCGCGTTGGCGCTGGCGCCCTTATGCCACGGCGCCAGGACGGCGGTCGCGGCGGCGACGTCCATGGCCACCGCCGCCGGCGAGGCGAGCGCCAGCATCGACGCCTGGACCGCCTGCGCCTTCTCACCGACCATGCGCGCATACTCGTCGGGCGAGCAGCGTCCCTGCATCATCATCAGGCTTCGGTGGGCGATCGTCTCCCACGAGGCGAGCGAGAGCTCCATCATCATCTGCGGCAGCGAGGGCGGCACGGGACGCGCGCGTTTCTTCATTGATTGGCAGCCGTCTCACATGATGTGGAAAGAAGAGCGAGGTGCGTACGGGCGGCCTCGTGCGGCGACGAAACCGGCCTCCGGTTCACTATAGGGCACTGGCACGCTCAGGGAAGCGGCGGGTTGCCTTGCATCGAGCGGGGCCGTGTGGCATCTGCGTCGGAACGTGAACCGCCATCCGTGGTGAACATGCCGACGACTGGTCCGAGCCGACGCTCGGTTCTCCGCGCCGCAGCGACGGGTGCAGCACTCCTGCCGTTCCTCGGAACCGCGGATTTCGCCATGGCCCAGAAGGCTGGTCTCAAGCTCGCCCCGGCCGAACCGTTCAGCTTCGACGCCTTGACCAAGATGGCGCTGGAGCGGGCCGGAAGGCCTTACGCGGAACCCTATCGTCCGGCCCCGAAGGTCACGGCTGCGATCGACTACGAGGCGCACGGCAAGATTCGCTTCCGCAACGACATGGCGCCCTTCGCCGAGGGGCCAGGCGGCGTCTATCCGGTCGCCTTCTTCCACCTCGGTATGTACTTTCAGAAGTCGGTGAAGATGCACCTCGTGCAGGACGGCCAGTCCCGCGAGGTGCTCTATTCGCCGGACTATTTCAGCATGCCGGGCGACAGCATCGCCAGGAAGCTGCCGTCCGATTCCGGCTTCGCCGGCTTCCGCTTCCACGAAGCGAACAGCCGTACGGACTGGAGGACGCAGGACTGGCTCGCCTTCCTCGGCGCATCCTACTTCCGCGCGATCGGCGACCTCGGCCAGTACGGCCTCTCCGCTCGCGGTATCGCAATCGACGTGGCGGCCCCCGAGCCCGAGGAATTCCCGGACTTCGTCGCCTTCTGGATCCAGAGCGCACCGGCGCCGGACAGCCCGTGCATCGTCCACGCCCTGCTCGACGGCCCGAGCCTGTCGGGCGCCTACCGCTTCGAGATCCGACGCACGACCGGCGTGGTCATGGACATCGAGGCACGCCTGTTCCTGCGCGAGGACGTCCATCGTTTCGGCATCGCGCCGCTGACGTCGATGTTCTGGTACGGCGAATACGACCGACCGCAGATGATCGACTGGCGGCCGGAGATCCACGATTCCGACGGCCTCGCCCTGTGGACCGGCGGCGGCGAGCGCATCTGGCGACCGCTGAACAACCCGAAGCGGGTGATCACCTCCAGCTTCGTCGACGAAGACCCGCGCGGCTTCGGCCTGCTGCAGCGCGACCGGTCGTTCGAACACTATCTCGACGGCGTGAACTACGACCTGCGGCCGAGCCTCTGGGTGGAGCCGCTCGGCTCCTGGGGCAAGGGCGCGGTGCAACTCGTCGAGATTCCGACCGACGACGAGATCCACGACAACATCGTGGCCTTCTGGGTGCCGCAGAAGCCGGCGGCGGCAGGCACATCTTTCGACATGCGCTATCGCCTGCACTGGTTCGCGGACGAGCCCTATCCGGCCAAGACCGTTGCGCAATGCGTCGCGACCCGGATCGGCCGCGGCGGCGAGCCCGGCAAGCCGCGACCGCAGGGCCTGCGCAAGTTCGTCGTCGAGTTCGCCGGCGAGGTATTGCAGAACCTGCCGAAGGGCGCCGAGCCGAAACCCGTGGTGTCGGCCTCACGCGGCGACCTGTCCTACATGTTTGCCGAGCCGATCCCGCGCACGGACCGCTGGCGCATGCAGTTCGACCTGACCGCACTCGGCACCGATCCGGTCGAACTGCGCGGCTACATCGCCCTCGACGGCAAGCCGCTCACCGAGACCTGGATGTTTCAGTTCCACCCGACGGCGACCTGACGCCGCAATCCTTTACCGGAGCCGGCATCATGCCTGTCCTGTTCGAGAAGCGCGGCCATGTCGGCCTCGTCACGCTGAGCCGTCCCGAAGCACGCAACGCCTGGTGCGGCGCCTTCGACGAGGAACTGCGCCGGATCTTCAACGAGATGGAGGAGGACGACGGCATACGCTGCGTCGTCCTCACGGGCGACCCCGCCGGCGGAGCCTTCTCGGCCGGCGCGGATCTGAAGGATCCGCGCACGCACACGATCGAATCCGCCGGCGAACTGATCAAGGACGTGCCGCGCTGGCGGAAATTCGTCGCCAACCTGCTGACCGACTTTCCGAAGCCGATCGTGGCCGCCGTCAACGGCTATGCCATCGGGATCGGCTGCATCGTCACCTTCTGCTGCGACCTGATCGTCGCGTCGGACAAGGCGGAGTGGCGCCTGCCACAAGCCAATCTCGGCATCATGCCGGCCTATGGCGGTCCTGTCCGGCTCGCGCGCTGGGTGGGCAAGGGCCTGGCGATGCGCCTGTCGCTTGGCTTCCCGCTCGACGCGGAGGAGGCCTACCGCATCGGCCTCGCGCAGTGGCTCGTGCCGCACGCCGAGATCCTGGACCGGGCGATGGCGGTCGCGGACCACATCGCCGCGCAATCGCCGCTGGCGACGCGGATGGTGAAGGAGTCGCTGAACCGCGGCATGGACATCCCCAACGTCGGCGACGCGGCACTGATCGACGTCTACCGCTTTCTGGCCCTCACTCTGACAGAGGACAAGGCCGAGGGTCACGACGCTTGGCTGGAGCGCCGCAAGCCGGACTTCCCCGGCCGCTAAGTCCGGCCGCCGCGATCAGGCGGCGATGGCGCCGCCCCCGGCCCGCTCGACCAGTTCGAGAGAGTCGTGACGGATGTGGTTGCGCCGCATCTCCTCGCGCAGGAAAGCCTCGGTGAGGAGGCCCTGGTCGAGGCACTCCCGAACGAGGCCGTAGAAGAAGGCCTCCTGGCGCGGATCCGGATGCCGCCGGTACAGTCCGCCCGCCGGCTCGCCGCGGAGCAGCGCGTCGGCCGTGTAGATCCATCGCGTCGGCAGTACGCCGCCGATCATCCGGTCGCGGATGGTGAAGTCGACCGGCAGGCCGGTCTTCCACGGCTGCGTGCGGCGCTTGGTGTTGTGGATCAGCTTCGTTTCCGGTTCGAGCCGGTCGAAGTGATTCCACTGCTCCTCGAACAGGCCGATATTCTCGCGTGGCTCCGACTCCAGCGAGATCCAGAGTTCGTAGTCGCGCTGCATCGCGAACATCTCGCCGAACTGCTCCTCGCAGCGCCAGTGCCTCAGCTTGGCGCAGTCGAGCAGCATCACGCTGGAGGCGAGATATTCGGCACGGCGATTGTGGCCGGGGCGGGCGCGGCACATCATCGCCTTGCCCTGCATGTCGCGGGCGAGCAGCTCGCCGATGTCGCCGACGGCGAACACGTCCGGATCGATGACCACCGCGCGGCCCTCGTAGCCCATGAGTTCCGGCGGCATGAAACGCAGCGGCGTGAAGGACTGCAGGTCGTCGTTGTGCCAGACGCGGGTTCCCCCGGCGCGCAGGAAGGACTGCCCCTCGCGCGCCCGGAAGAACGGGTAGTCCTCCTGGCGGATGATCCGGACGTCGAACGCGTCGGGATCACGCGCATTGCGGCGCAGCGAATGCGCCGAAACGATCGCACCGACCATCTGCCGATCGTTGGTGTGGACGAAGACTGTCGGCTTCATCGTCCCAATCTCCTCGTTCGGGATCCGCCGATGTTGTGCATCGGCGACGGCGCACTCAAGCGCCAAAATGCCGCGCGTCAGAACGTCAGGCGCTTCTCGATCCGCAGCGGCGCCTTAGCCAGAACCTCTGCGATGCGCACCCCGGCGTCGCCGCTGCCGTAGACGGGATCGCTCTCCAGACGGCCGCGTGCCGCTTGGCTCCTGATCGCGGCGAGGATCGCTTGGCGGTCATAGGGCACGTCCACGACGTTGCGCCCGCGATCGCGATCGGCCTGACGATTACCGATGTTCACGGCGGGCGCCCCGAGCCACGATGCCTCGCGGATCGCCATGCTGGAGTTCCCGACGATGCAGCGGCTGTTGTGGACGAGCCGCACGAAATCCTCGGGAGGCAGGTTCTTGAAGAAATGGACGTGCGGCAGCGCATGGTGCTCACGGAAGGCGCGGATGCCGCGCGAGGTGCCGTCGGAACCGGCGTCGACGTTCGGCCAGAACCAGACCGCCGGAATGCCGCAGTCGGCCACCGCGTGCAGGGTTTCCTCGATGTGGGCGCGCGATCGGTCATGCTCGGTGGTCACGGGGTGCTGCAGGACGACGATATAGTCCTTCGTCAAATCGACGTGGCCGCCGACGCCGCCGAAGGTCTCCGCGTCGTGAAGCGCCACCGGCTGTGCGATCGCCTGCTTTGCAAGGTCGATCGATGGGCAGCCGGTGAGATACACGGCGTCCGGCTGCTCCCCGAGCCTGATCACCCGCTGCCGAGCATTTTCGGAGCAGACCAGATGCAGGTCAGCGAGCTTCGTGATGGCGTGGCGGACCTTCTCGTCGATCGACCCGGTCACCTCGCCGCCCTGAACGTGCACCAGGGGGATGTTCATGTATGCGGCCGAGACGGCGGTCGCCATGGTTTCGAACCGGTCGGCGATGGTGACAACCGCGTCCGGCTTCAGGTCGTCGAAGACTGTCGCCAGTTCGGCGAGGCCGAGGCCGGTCGACTTCGCCGACGTCACCAGATTCTCCCCGTCGAGAATCATGTAGACGCGCCGGTCGATACGGAAACCTTCCCTTTCCATGACCTTGTCGGCATTGCCGTAGCGGTCGAGCAGGGCGGAGGCGGCGACGACCAGCTGCAACTCGAGATCAGGATGGTTCCGGATCGCCGTCAGGGCCGTGCGGATCCGGGCGTAGCTGGGGCGCGCCGTGACGACGACGCAGATCTTGCGGCTCATGCGGATTCCTCCAGGTCACGATGCGCGACCTGCTCGTCGCGGGCCAGCGCCCGGGCGAGCCGGCGTCCGACCACCGCCTCAAGCGCTGCCGCCGGAAGACCGTTCCCCGGCTTCTTCAAGGCGAGATCCTCGCGCCGGAGGAGCGTCCCGACCGGCAAGTCGCGGGCTGCCACGATGCTCTTCATGAATATCTCGCGCAGCGGCGCGGCCACGGCGAGCGGTTCGCTGCGATCGACGGGCGCCGAGCGCATGCGCTCGACGAAGCGCACGCCGTCGACCAGTTGCCGCAACTCCGCCGGCGTCACGGATGCGACCACGTCGGGCCCGAAACTGTCGCGCGACAAGGCCACGTGCACTTCGACCATCTCGACGTCCAGCATCGCCGCCGCGACGGCCGGATAGATGGTGGCGGAATGATCAGACAAGCCGACCGCGCAGCCATAGCGCTCGCGGAAGACGGGCAAGGCGTTGATTCCGACGGCTTCGGCGGGGGTCGGGTACATCGTCGTGCATTGCAGGACCGCCAGCGGTGCCCCGGACCGGCGGACGCGCTCGACGACGGCGTCGACCTCCGCCAAGCCGCTCATGCCGGTCGAGAGGATCACCGGCTGGCCCGTCGCCGCGGCCGCATCGACCAGTTCGGTATTCGTGATCTCGCCCGAGGCGATCTTCCATCCGGCGACTCCGACCCGCCGCAGGAGGTGGAACGCCTCCATCGAGAAAGGCGAACTGAGAAAGAGCAGCCCCTTCTCGGCGGCATGGCGCCGAAGTCCCTCCCACTGAGGCTCCGTGAATTCCATGCGGCGCCAGTAGTCGAGCCGGGTCTCGTCCTGCGGGCTGAAGCGTTTGCGCCATGGCTCCGCGGCGGTGCTCTCCGCCTCGGCGATATGGGTCTGGAACTTGACCGCGTCCGCCCCCGCGGCGGCGATCGCATCGATGTATGCGTGTGCCGCGCCAAGGCTGCCATCGTGCGCCTGCGCCACCTCACCGACGATGGTGCAGGCCTTGGCGATGGCTGGAGCGTGTAGCCAGGAAGTCATGACGTCGATCCGGGCGGCGTTGAGGTGTCCGCAATATAGGCGATGGGATGGCCGTCAGAAACGAAAGCGGGTGCCGAATGAAATGAAGTTGGACCCGCCGCTGACGCCGTTGATGAGGCCGAACACGCCCGAGCGATGGTGGATACGGAACACATAGGCGAGTTCGGGAAGGTCGGGATCGGATACGGTCAGTTCCGGAATGAAAGCATTCAGGAACTTCGAGCCCTTGTCACCATTGCCCGCCTTCGTCTTCTCCGTATCCGAGATGTGGGTGGCGTAGGACGGCCCTACCCCTACGCCCAGGGTCGTATAGACGACGTCGTTCCAAGGGAAATCGTCGTAGCGGAAGAAGAGCGTTGTGGCGAACTCCCAGGCATCGTCGTCGCCGAAGCGCTTGGCCGCGTTCAGTTCCACATCGACGTCGATGTCCCACCAGATGGTTCCAAGCCGTTTCGATCCGGCAATGGCCAGCAAGTGCGTGTCCTCGAACTCGACGTTCCACGGCGCGTAGAACAGAGACGTGAAATTGCTCGTGGCGGACTTGCCCGCATACATGGTGAAGCCGTAATCGAAATCCCGGTGTCGCCGTCTTGCGGGCGGCGCCTCCATCCGGACATGCGGGGCTGCCGGCTGCGCCTGCGCCTCGATCCTGTCGGTCGGCGGCGGCTGGGTCACACTTCGCCATCCACCTGCGAAGGCAGGCTCGGGGGAGACGGAAAAGCCGGCGATCAACAGCCCAATCGCCACTGCAACCGCATGCACCATGCGCGACGCCCGCGCGGAAAACTTGCTCACGTGACCTGCCGATGAAGGTTGCCGGGGCAAAATGTGCAGGGCGACCGCCCTGGCGAGAGGAGATGACGGGCGACGCGGTCACTCAAACATGTAGCGACCGTTTCGCGACAGTTGGACACCGTTTGTTGCCGATCCGCAACAGGTCGCAGAAGGTAGCACCGCTACGACGGCACCATGCTTGCACCGCCGGATTTTGACGTACCACCACCCCCGACCGTGCGTTATCTACCCCAAATCGAGCCGTTTCACCAAACAGTCATAGAGATGAACGCTCCCACACCGACGATCAACGCGACCCTGCCCCATGTCGCCTGCCGCTTCGAAACCCTCACCGAAGGCCTCGACTATGCGGCCCGCGGGGAGACCGGATACAACTATTATTCGGTTCGGGGCGAGCTCGTACTCGCGCTCCCCTACGCGGAACTGCGCGAGCGAAGCGTCGCGCTGGCGCGGCGCCTCGTCGGGCTCGGCCTGGAGCGGGGTGCCCGCGTCGGCTTGGTCGCCGATACGTCCGCGGCATTCCACACCTTCTTCTTCGGCTGTCAGTATGCCGGGCTGATTCCGGTGCCGCTGCCGTTGCCGGTCAATCTCGGTGGGCGCGAATCCTACGTCCGGCAGCTCCGGCGCATGCTGGAGAGCGCCGACGCTGCGATGGCGGTGGCCCCCCCGGAACTGGTGGCGATGCTCGAAGAGGCGGCGGGCGATATCGTGCCGCATATCGGCGGCCCGGACGATTTCGCGACGCTGCCGGAAACGGGTGAACTGCGGACACCCGGCAAGGACGACCCCTGCTACATCCAGTACTCGTCCGGCAGCACGAGCGCCCCGAAGGGCGTGCTGGTGACGCAGCGCTCCGCCCTCGCCAACACCGGCGCGATCAGCCGCTACGGCCTCTCGCTGACCCCAGGCGACCGCTGCATCTCCTGGCTACCGCTCTATCACGATATGGGCTTGGTGGGCTTCTGCTTCACGCCGATGCTGAACCAGATCACCATCGACTACATGTCGACGATGGACTTCGCGCGCCGGCCGCTGGCCTGGCTGCAGCTCATCGCCCGCAATCGCGGCACCGTCGCCTTCAGCCCCTCGTTCGGCTACGACCTCTGCGCAAGGCGGGCAGCGAACGGCGCGGCGGCAGACCTCGACCTCTCGTCCTGGCGTGTCGCGGGCATCGGTGGCGACATGGTGCGAGCGGACGTCCTCGACCGCTTCGTCGACACCTTCGGGGGCAACGGCTTCCGGCGATCCACATTCGTGCCGAGCTACGGCCTCGCAGAATCGACGCTGGCAGTCACCTTCGCACCGCTCTCCGAGAATTTCCGCACGGATACCATCGACCGCGAAATCCTTGCCACCTCCGGCGAAGCGGTGCCCGTCGGCCCAGAGGCCGGCGACGAGGGCCGCACCTTCGTGGTCTGCGGCAGCGTGATGAGCGGCCACGAACTGCGGATCGTCGACGATCGCGGCGAAGCGCGTGCCGAACGCGAGGTCGGCCGGGTACTGATTCGTGGCCCCAGCCTGATGTCCGGTTACTTCCGCGATCAGGAAGCGACGAACGCTGCCTTTGCTGGAGATGGTTGGCTGGATACCGGCGATCTGGGCTACATGGTCGACGGCGAACTGGTCATCACGGGGCGCAGCAAGGACCTGATCATCTCTAACGGCCGGAACATCTGGCCCCAGGACATCGAGTGGTCGGTGGAGCGTCTTCCGGGCCTGCGCCAGGGCGATGCAGCCGCCTTCTCCGTCGTCGGCAGCGACGGCGACGAGGCGGTGGTGGTCGTCGTGCAGTGCCGCCTGTCGGAACCAGCGGCCCGGGACAGGCTGCGCCGTCAGGTGCACGCCATGGTGCGAGACAGCGTCGGCATCGAGGCGAACATCGTGCTGGCACCGCCGCACAGCCTGCCCCACACATCCTCCGGCAAGCTCAGCCGCGCCGGCACCCGCGCGAACTATCTGGCGGGCGTCTATACGCCGGGCTACCGCGATGCCGGCCTGAAGCTGGCGGCCGAAGGCTAGGACTGTCGTGGGCGCCACCGCGCCGGCCCCTCCTGCGCGCATCCGGCCGGCATCCATGACGCCCGCCCCGACAGCCTCTTCCACCGCGATCGTCGCCGTCACCGGCGCGACCGGCTTCGTCGGACACGGCATCGTCGCCGCACTGCGGCGGCGGGACACTCGGGTCCGGGCGCTGGCGCGCCGCGCTGATCGGACCCTGGAAGCGGACGCCGAGGTGGTCCAAGGCACGCTTCAGGATCCGCTCTCCCTGGCACGATTGGTCGAGGGATGCTCGGTCCTCGTGCACTGCGCCGGCGCCGTGCGCGCTCCAACTGCAGCCGCTTTTCACCAGATCAATGCGGATGCGACGGCCGTGCTCGGCGAACTCTGTGCCGAGTACGGAGCGCGGCTGGTGCTCGTGTCTTCCCTGGCAGCACGACAACCCGGCCTCTCCCCCTACGCCGCCAGCAAGCGGGCGGCGGAAGACGCCCTGGCCAGGATGCCGGGGCTCGATTGGTGCGCGGTGCGTCCTCCCCTGGTTTATGGGCCCGGTGATCGCGCGACTCTTCCGCTCTTTCGGATGATGCGGCACGGCTGGCTGGCAGTGCCTGCGGTTCCCGGCGCGCGCTTCTCGGCGATCTACCGCGACGACCTCGGCGAGGCGGTGACCGCACTGGTGGAATCCGATGCCCGCGGGATCTTCGACGTCTCGGACACCGCGCCCGACGGCTACACGTGGAACGACATGGCGGCCGCAGCCGCTGGCCATCTGCAGCGGCGCGTCCGGATGATAGCGGTGCCCCGTCGGCTCATGCAGACGGTCGCCGCGGCAAACGGCGTGGTGGCCAATCTGACCGGCGGCGCACCGATGGTTTATCCTGGAAAGGTGCGTGAACTCTACCATATCGACTGGGCCTGCGGCGCCGGGCCGCTGATGCGCGCGACCGGCTGGCGGCCGCGGGTCGCGCTCGGCCAAGGTGTCGCACAGACCTTTCGTTGGTATGCCGACAATGACTGGCTCTAAGCATTCGGATCATGGGACGAGCACGATGAATCCAGTGGCCACACGCCCGGAAACGCAAGACGATCCGGTCTTCGCGCGCATGTGCGCACTGCTTGCGCCCTTCAACGCGCGCGCCATCACCATAACGCGCCAGACCCACATCACCACCGACCTCGAGATCGATTCGGTTGCTGTCCTCGACCTGATCATGGAGATCGAGGACGAATACGGTATTTCGTTTCCGATGAATCTGATTTCCGAGATCCGGACTGTCGGCAACCTCGTCGAAGCCATCCACCAACTCAGCGGCGCAAAGTAGACATGGACCTGTTCGACAAGTTCGGCCACCTCCCAGAACTGCGGGAGAGGCTGGCGAGCGCCGGCGCGAACCCCTTTGGCGTCTGCATGGACGAGATCGTTTCGGCGACCGAAGCGCTCTCAGGCGGGCGTCGTATCCTGCTGGCCGGCACCAATAATTATCTCGGCCTCACCTTCGATCCCGCCTGCATCAAGCGCGCGCAAGACGCGATAGCCCAACACGGTACCGGAACGACGGGCTCCCGGGTCGCGAACGGGACGTACGACCTGCACCAGTCGCTCGAACGGGAGTTGTCCGACTTCCTCGGGATGAATTCTGTGCTCGTATATTCGACGGGTTACCAAGCCAATCTGGGCACGATCGCAGGCCTGGCCGGTCCGGACGACACAATCCTCATAGATGCCGACTGCCACGCCAGCATCTATGACGGGTGCAGGCTCAGCGGCGCCACCGTCATTCGCTTTCGGCACAATTCCCCGGCGGACCTGGATAAGCGTCTGGAGCGGCTGGCGCCGGGCTCGAACAAGCTGGTGATCATCGAAGGCCTCTATTCGATGTTCGGCGACGTGGCGCCGCTCGCCGAGTTCGTCGAGGTCAAGCGCCGCCACGGCGCATACCTTTTGGCGGACGAGGCGCATTCCGTCGGCGTGTTTGGCCCCTCGGGGCGCGGCGTAGCCGAGCAGGCGGGCGTGCTGGATGAGGTCGACTTCATCGTCGGCACCTTCAGCAAAAGCCTCGGTTCAATGGGCGGCTTCGCCGCCTCCAACCATCCCGGCTTCGAAATGCTCCGCCTCTCGAGCCGGCCCTACATGTTCACTGCCTCGCTCTCACCGGCAAATCTGGCGGCCGCGTCCGCGTGCCTGCACGAACTGCGCAGCCGGCCCGAACTTCGGAGCAATCTCTGGCGCAATGCTCACGCGTTGCACGACGGCCTCAGCAGCCTCGGCCTGCAGCTCACTGCACCGCCGAGTTCGATCGTCGCAGTCCGCGTGCCGACAGTGGAACTCGCGGTCGCCTTCTGGAACCGCCTGTTCGACGCTGGCGTCTACGTCAATCTCGCCATTCCGCCCGGCACGCCCAACAGCACCTCCCTGCTGCGCTGCAGCGTCTCCGCCGCCCAGACGCCGGAGCAGATTACACGGATCTGCGACACGTTCCGACAGGTCGCGAAGGACATGGACCTGCTGCAACCCACGACGTCGGCCTGAGCCCCGCCCTAGAACCTGAAACCGAAGGTCAGCGCACCGAATTCGTCGAAGCCGTCCTGTGTCTCGAACTCCTTCGAGCGCAGGACATGGGTGTAACCTAGTCGCATGTTCGCGAACGTGACGACGAGACCAGCCTGAAGTTCGCCGACGAAGTACTCCTTGTCGACGCTGCGGCTGTCCTTCCAGGTGTTGCCGTCCAGGAAAATATTGTGGGCGACTGCACGGCCGTCCACTCCGGCGAACAGGTACCAGCCGAACCGCTCACTCGGAACGAAGAAGTCGGATCCCGGCAGGCTCGGCCGCACCCGTGGCGGGCCGTAGTCGGCCGGCAGGTCCTGGCCGACGCGCAGCGTCAGGCCGAAATTGGCATGGGTATAGATGTTGCCGAGGCTGACGCCGGCGTGGGGCGTCGCATCCACCGCCAGGCCGGTCGGATTGTCCGACAGCGCCGGGAGGAGGCCGCGCCACTTGCGCTCGTAGCTCAGAACCACGCCGGGCTCGGTCTTGAGCTGCGTCGCCCAGCCCTTCGGATCAGGCGAGCCGATCAGTTCGTGAACGATCTTCTGCGTGTCCTTGGCGCCGGAGTATGGCCCGACGATGCCAAGCGTCAGCTGCAGGTTGTCGAGCCGCGAGCCGGTATCGGACACCAGACCGATGCTGCCGTAGAGCCAGCCGGCATAAGGCCGCTCGCCGTCCGGCGGATTTGAAATCGTGATGTCGTTCGGGGTGAACATGCTCTGCCCGAAGGCGTAGCTGATGCGCTTGTTGCCCGAATAATCGAAGAAGGGCAGGAAATTTGCGCCACGTTCGAGCCACTCCGGAATCGACCACTCCGAGGTCAAGACAGAGAAGCGGAAGCCGTTCGTGTAGTGCTGGTCCGTCCCGGCGATCGAGTCATTCTCGATGACGAAGTTGATGATGCCGCCGGGATCGGGCACCGGCCGCACGCCGTCCTCGACTGCCGCCGACGACCGCGGCGCGACGACCGCCCCGCCCGCGGCTGCGCCGCTGCCGCCGATGACGGGCGCGCCCTGGGCTGCGACCGCACTCGTGACCGCGCCGGCCGATGAGGCCATGGCCCAAAACGCCACGACCGCCGCACCGCATCTTTTCATGAACCAATCCCGCCTTCGCATCCTGCCGGCATAGTCGAACGTGGCGCGTATGCTACTGTTCCCAGAACGCGACACAAAGCATGGGGAACGCCGATGAACCGCCTGCCCGAACTTTCCGAGGACGCGTTGTCGCCGGAGCAACGCGAGATCCGCGACACGATCGCGTCGGGCCCCCGGGGCGGGGCGCGCGGCCCGTTTCCGGCGATGCTGCGGAGCCCCGAACTGGCGAGGCGGGCAGCGCATCTGGGAGAGTTCCTGCGCTTCAACACGTCGCTGCCGCCGCGACTCTCGGAGTTGGCGATTCTGGTAACCGCGCGGGCGTGGACGGCCCAGTACGAATGGTATGCGCATGCGAAGCTAGCGCTGAAGGGCGGCCTCGATCCGAAGATCGTCGACGCGATCGCCGAACGACGCGAACCGCCGTTCGAGAAGGACGACGAGCGCACCGTCTATACCTTCTGCAAAGAGCTGCACGAAACGCACGGCGTCTCGGACGCGACCTACGAGCGGACGAAGGAAGCCTTCGGCGAACGCGGCATCGTCGAGATCATTGGCCTGAGCGGCTACTACGTCCTGGTCGGCATGACCCTGAACGTGGCCCGTGTACCGCTTCCGGAAGGTGAGCCAATCCCCTTGAAGGATTGAGAGGAGACGCTGATGCACGCATGGCAGATCGTCGATTTCGGCAAGCCGCTCGAGCCGCGCGAGTACCCCGATCCGGAGCCGACCGGTGCGCAGGTGCTCCTTCGGGTAACCGGATGCGGTGTTTGCCACAGCGACCTCCACCTCTGGGACGGCTATTTCGACCTAGGAGGAGGCAAGCGGCTCGAACTCGGCGGCCGCGGCATGTCGCTCCCGTTCACCATGGGCCACGAGATCGTCGGCGAAGTCATTGCGCTCGGCCCCGAGGCAGAAGGCGTGGCGATTGGCGACCGACGGGTCGTCTTCCCGTGGATCGGATGCGGGGACTGTGCCGAATGCCGCCGCGGCGAGGAGCTACTGTGCTCCGCCCCGCGCACGCTCGGCGTGCGCTATGGCGGCGGGTATGCGGATCGCGTTCACGTCCCGCACGCCCGCTATCTCGTGGATTTCGACGGCGTCGACGAAGCGCTGGCCTGCACCTATGCCTGCTCAGGCGTCACGGCATACAGTGCCCTGAAGAAGGCGTCCGCCGGCCTCACTGCCGACGACAGCATCCTCATCGTCGGTGCCGGCGGGGTCGGCCTGTCCGCCGTGCAGATGGCGCGTGCCGTCACGCCGGCCAGGATCGTCGTCGCGGACATCGATGAGGACAAGCGCAGGGCGGCGATCGCGGCCGGCGCCGTCGCGGCCGTCGACAATGGCGCGGAGGGCGCCCTCCGCAAGCTGAGGGAGACCACCGGCGGCAGCGGGGCGGCGGCGGCCATCGACTTCGTCGGCGCTCCGGGCACGGCGCTGTTCGGATTCGACGGCATCCGGCGCGGCGGGACGCTGGTGATCGTCGGTCTGTATGGCGGCGCCTTGTCGCTGTCCACAGCGATGTTCCCGCTGAAGATGGCGCGCGTCGTCGGCTCCTATGTGGGATCACTCCAGGAGATGCACGAACTGATGGATATGGTTCGCGCAGGACGTGTTCCCCCAATTCCGATACGCACGCGCGCCCTGCGCCAAGTGAACGCGACACTGGCCGATCTTCGCGAGGGGCGGATCGTCGGCCGCGTGGTCCTGCAGCCCTGACGAGCAGATGGGGCGGGAACAACGCGACTGTGGACTTGTTGCTGGGTCACCGACGCAAACGAGGACGAGACATGGTCAACAAGACGCGCTGCATAATTCCCGCCGTCGCTGCCGCAATGATCGCGGCCACGCCTGCCGTTGCCGCCGAGAAGGGCGCCGGCGAGGCGATGGCGAAGATGACCGACGCGAAGGGTGGCGAGGTTGGGTCGATCATGCTGTCGCAGACGCCGCGCGGCGTACTTCTTTCACTGGATCTGGCCAATCTGCCACCCGGGGCTCATGCCTTTCACATCCACACGACGGGCAAGTGCGAACCGCCCGAATTCACGTCGGCCGGCGGCCACTTCAATCCGACGGGTGCGCATCACGGCTTCGAAAGCGAGAAGGGCGAGCATGCGGGCGACCTGCCCAACATCCACGTGCCCGACGGCGGCAAGTTGCGCGCAGAGTACCTCGCCAATGGCGTCACATTGGTGGATGGCAAAAAGATGAGTCTCTTCGACGAGGACGGTTCGGCTCTCGTGGTTCACGCGAAGCCGGACGACTACAAGTCTGACCCGGCCGGCGATGCCGGCGGCCGTATCGCGTGCGGCGTCGTCACCCGATAAGGCTCGAGCCCATCGACACCCGGCGTGCCCTCAGGCGCCCGGGGTCGGTGCCGCAATGCCTTCGGTGACGAAATCGATGGCGAGCGCCGTGCCGCCCTGGCGGCTCCAGGTCGGCTCACCCTCGATCCGCTGCATCAACGCATTGATCAGCGTGAGACCCAGGCCGGAGGCAGTTCCGCGAATAGAGCCGGCGGGCGGTTCGAAGCCGATGCCGTCGTCGGCGAGTCTGATCCGCGCGCGTCCCTCATCCAGCCGCTTCAGCGTAACCGTGACGCAGCCATGGCCGTCGGTGAAAGCATGCTTGAAGCTGTTGACGATGAACTCGTTCACGATCAGGCCGAGTGGCACCGCCCTGTCGATCTCGATCGACAGAGGCTCGATATCGATGTCGAGACGAATCCCGCGCGTGTCGAATCCATGAAAATCGGTCAGGTTGGCGCATAGCGATCGGAGATAGGCGCTGAGGTCGGTCGTGCCGGCCGCCTCGTTGCGCTTGTAGAGCTGGTCGAACAGGACCTGCATCGCGCCGATCCGGCTGCCCACCATGTCCAACTGGCGCCGCCCGTCGTCGGTCGTGGCCGTCCGCCGCTGCATCGAGATCAGGCTGTTGGCCACCTGAAGATTGTTCTTCACGCGATGCTGGAGTTCACGGAGGAGCATCTCGCTCTGGCGCATCTCCGCGGTCAGCCGGTCGTGCAGCCTGTGCCGTTCGATCGCCGCGGCTAGGTGGTTTGCAAAGCTCGCCAGGAAGTGCTTATCGTCCTCCTCGAACGCGTCCACCTCGGGACTGTCGACCTCGAGGATGCCGTAGTTCTCGCCTTCGACGCGGATGAGCACGTTGATGGCGCTGCGGATATTGAACTTCCGCAGGAGAGCCGGCGTCCCGAACCGTTCTTCCGCCTGAAGGTCCGGCGTCATCACGGGCTCGCCCGTGTGAAGCGCAAAGCCCGCGGCGGAATCCATGTCGGCATCTGCGAAACGCATGCCGATATATTCTTGGCCCCACCCGTGCCCGGCTCGCAGGAAGAAGGAATCCGTCTCGGCGACATATTCCAGGATCTTGGAGAACTCCGCACCGAGCGACTCGGCGCAACACGTCACGGCGGCGTTCAAGACCACCTCGATGTCGCTCTCCATCAGGGCGGTGCGGCCGAACTCCGCCACCGATATCTGTTGCTCGAGACGTTCGCGGAGCTTTGCGCGCGTAAGCGTCATACGTTCAGGTGCAGGTATCGGGTCCGACATCCGTCCACTGATTTCCTCCGAGGGACCGCTCGGCTTGGCGGAATGCGGCCCCGGTCACTGTACCCCACTCGGCTCATTGCCCTCAATCACGGGATTCGGGATACCGGGGCACCTTGGTACGGTCCTCGGAACGCGATACCGTCGCCGCCAATCAAAGAACGAGGGACGCCCCGCCATGCGCATTACAGACGTCAAGCTCACCCTCTTCGCCTGGGACGACATTCCAGCGACACAGTATGGCCAGCACACCGGCAAGTTCGCTGGCCGAAGCCAGCTCGGCCTCCTGACGATCAGCACCGACGAGGGAATCGACGGCCACGCCTTCCTCGGCTCCGCCAGCCGCGGGGCGCAGATGGACGGCGAGTCGCTGATCCATTTCCTGAAGCCGATCGTGATGGGGCAGGACCCGCTCGACCGCGAACGGCTCTACCAGGCGATGTACAAGCGCCAGCGCATGACGACGTTGCGGGCGATCGGCGCGGTCGACATAGCCCTCTGGGACATCGCGGGCAAATATGCCGAGATGCCGATCCACCGGCTGATGGGCAGCTACCGGACCAGCTGCCCGGCCTATGCAAGTTCGGCCGTGCTGCCCTCGCCCGAGGCCTATGCCGAGGAGGCGCAGCGCTACAAGCAGGACGGCTGGGCGGCGTACAAGATCCACCCGCCGACGCGATGGCAGGAAGACATCAAGGTCTGCGAGGCGGTGCGCAAGGCCGTCGGCGACGACTACCGCATCATGCTGGACGCCACCTGGTGCTACCAGTACCCGGAGGCGCTGCGCGTCGGCTTCGCCGTCGAGGCGCTCGACTTCTATTGGTACGAGGATCCCCTCGGAGAGGAGGACATCCTCAACTACGTGAAGCTACGCCAGCAGCTTTCGGTGCCGATCATGGCGACCGAATACTCCCCAGGCGGCCTGCCGTCCTACGCTCAGTGGCTGACCCTGCAGGCGACCGACTATCTGCGCGGCGACGTGGCCGTGAAAGGCGGCCTGACTGCATGCCTGAAGACGGCCCATCTCGCCGAAGCGTTCTCGATGAACTACGAGATCCACCACGGCGGCAACTCGCTGAACAACTTCGCCAACCTGCACCTGACCATGGCGGTGAAGAACTGCGAGTTCTTCGAGGTTCTGCTGCCGGCGGCCGCACAGAAGTACGGGATCATCGACGACATCGAGCCCGACTCAAACGGGCTCGTGCATGCCGTCGAAAAGCCCGGCCTGGGGGCGGACATCGACTTCGAACTGATCGAGCGCAAGAAGGTGGCGGTCCTGGGCTGACGCACGGGCGGGCGGCGCGACGCCGCCCGCCTACCCCGCCGCAGGGCGTGGCCGAGCCGCGATCGGCTCCTCGTCATCCCAAGGGAAGACGATCCAGGTATCCTGACCAACCTGGGTCACGAAGGTATCGACCAGGGGCATGCCGGCCGGCTTCGCATAGACGGTCGCGAAATGGGCCTTCGGCAGCATCCCGCGCACAATGCGCGCGGTGACGCCCGTATCGACCAAGTCGTCGACGATCAGCAGGCCCGTCCCGTCGCCGTCGAGGCGCGTGAGAATCTGCGGCTCGCGCTGGGTTCGATCGTCGTAGCTGGCGATACACACGGTCTCGACACGCCGAATCCCGAGTTCGCGCGCAACGATCGCGGCAGGAACGAGGCCACCACGCGGGATGGCGACCACAGCCTCGAACGGGCCGAGATCAGCCAGCCGCCACGCCAGCGCGCGGGTATCCCGGTGAAGTTCGGTCCAGGTGACCGGGAAGGAACGGGCAGAGTGGGCCGTCATCGGCCGCCGCACCGCATCAGCGTACGTAGACGTGAACCTCGTCGACACCGGCGCTGCCGCTGCCCGAGGTCAGGCGCACACGATCGCGCGGCATGCCCATGTCGGTGAAGGTCCGCATCACGCGCTCGGCATGGCGCCGGGCCGACGTCGCCATGCCGGAGCCGCCAGGAACCGCCACCACGTCAAAGATCGCCTCAGGGCGACGGTCGAGCGCCTGACTGACCGCAGTGTAGAGCGGTTGCTCGTAGGCGACGTTCGGCTGATCGAAGCGGATGATCACCAAGGGGCGGTCGCTGACGGATGCCGTCGAATACGCCGCCGGCATGGCGCCGCCGCGCCCGCTGTGCAGTTCGCCCTGCTTGATCGCCATCGCGAGCATAGAGAGATCCTGACGCTCGCCCGCGATGTAGCCGGTCTGGCGGGAGACCTCCTGGTTGATCTCCGCGTGCAGCCGATCGATCTGCACCTTGGACCGGTTCACGTCATCCTGGAGTGCCGCCAGCTGGTGGTGATCCTCCTCGACGGCACCGGGGATCTCATATGCCGAGCGGATCGAATCGAGGAGGTAGTTCGTCATCGCCGCGTCGGTCGCGACACGGTTGGAGAGTTCGGTCAACTGGGCGACGCTGCCGTCGATCCGGCTGAGCTGCGCCTGGGCCTGGTTCCATTCCTGCACGAGCCGGGGATTGCCCGGAGTCGTGCCGCCCTGCAGGCGCGCGTTGATCGAGGCGACGCGCGTGTAATAGTCCTGCGCGTTCTGCACGATGACGGAGCGTGCCTGCTGAAGCTCGCCGGCGCGCTGGCCGATCTGCGCCTCCAGCGCCCTCAGGTCGCCACGGAGCTGCGCGATCTTCTGCCCCACGAAGGTGCCGGAGACATCGGACCTGCCGAAAAGGCCGCTGCCCGAAGCACCGGGCGCCGCAGCGAGTTGATAGCCGGCAGCCGACGACCCGCCCGCGATCGACGGAAGAGGCGACGTGGATGCACAGCCCGCCAGCACGGCAAGGCCGGCAAGCGCGGCGAGGGTGCGAAGATGCAACATGCTCGAATTAGACCTGCTTTCCCCCAGACCCCTCGCGAGTCGGCGGATTAAACGCGAAAACCCCGCCACACACAATCTCTTGGCCCTTGTCCGCCCCACGAATCCCCCTGCGCGCGAATGGCGCGGCATTTTTGCACTGGACCTATTGCACCCCGCCCCCAATTTGGGTACGGTCCGCGCCGCGTTCGACGGGAAACCTTCCCGCTCGGCCGCGCCGGTTGCGCCCGTAGCTCAATGGATAGAGCATCTGACTACGGATCAGAAGGTTGGGAGTTCGAGTCTTCCCGGGCGCGCCATTCTCTCCAAGGGCTTAGCGGACTGCGCTAGGCCCTTTTCTTATCGGGACAGCCTCCCGCCTCCGCCGATCGCCGACCTTCCGAGTTTCGCCGGGCCGCGGTAAACGGGACATTAAGCGTCCCGACCCGGGCCGAAGGCGAAGATGTTAGCGGGTTCCGCGCCAAACGGGCGCTTGCGACGGAGCCGGTCGATCATCCCCTGCATGTAGGGGGCAGTCGCGCACAACATCTCGAACTGTCGCGCATTCAGGGTCAGGTCGGCCCGACGGCAGAGAGCCGCGAGTTCCGCACGCTGTTCGGGATCGGCGTCCGCCCGGACGGCTTCCGGCAGAGGTGGCGCCTCCCGCGAGAACACGGCATCGGGATTGAGTTGCGGCCGCCGGCCCCGCCACGGCGTGGCGCGTTCATAGGCGTCGGCGACCCGCAGCACCGTCGCATCGTCGAACGGACGCCCGACGATCTGCATCGACAACGGTAGGCCACCATCCGTGAAGCCGATGCACTGCACGAGTGCAGGCCCGCCGGTGACGTTGAAGGGCGTGGTCAGCGACGCCTTCTGCCAGAACATCAGCGTCCGCCAAGCATCAAGTCGCGGTGCCGGCCCGGGCGCCGCCGTGACCAGGACGTCATAGCGTGCGTAGAGCGGCTCCATCTCCGCCAGCATCGCCCGGCGCTCGCGCAGCGACTGCACATAGTCTGAGCCGCGCACCAGCATCGCCGCCAGCGCCCGCCCCAGAAAGTCTTCGCCGAAATCGCCCGGCCGGGTCCGCAAGGCCTCCTCGTGCACGGCAAACAGCTCGCTTTCAGCACCGACGATCTTCACGTCGTAATAGTCCTGGGCCGGACGGATCCGCGCCTCTTCGACCGTCGCCCCGAGCGAGCGGAGCACGTCGTATGCCGCCTCCAGCGCCGCCGCCGCGGCGGGGGCCACCGGCACGTCCTCCTCGTAGAGATGCCGGAGAACGCCGACACGCAGGCCCCGGATGTCGCCGGTGAGGGCCGCCCGATAGTCCGGAACCGGGCGGTCGGCGCTCGCCGGATCCTCGGGATCGTGGCCCGCCAGAACCTGCAGCATGATCGCGCAGTCCTCGACCGTCCAGGTCATCGGTCCGGCATGGTCGTACGTGTAGGAGTTGGTGTAGACGCCCGCGCGGCTGACCAGCCCGTAGGTGGGCTTCAGCCCGACCAGCCCGCACAGCGCCGCCGGATTGCGGATCGACCCGCCTGTATCCGACCCCAGCGCCCCCAGCGCCATGCCGGCCGCGACCGCCGCGCCGGATCCGCTCGACGATCCCCCGGTGAAATGCTCGCGGTTCCAGGGGTTCCGCGCCGCGGGCCAGGGCAGGTCGAAGGAGGGTCCGCCGTGGGCGAACTCGTGCGTCGCCAGCTTGCCCACGAGCACCGCGCCCGCCTCATAGAGCCGGCTCACCGTGGTCGCGTCCCCGTTCGGCACGAAGTCGGCCGCGACCTTCGAGTGTCCGGTCGTCGGGACGCCCGCCGTGCAGTAGATGTCCTTCAGTCCGAACGGAATGCCGTGCATGGCGCCGCGATAGGTCCCGGACGCGATCTCCGCCTCGGCGGTGCGCGCCTGTTCCAGGGCATGCTCGTCGGTCGGCAGGATGAAGGCGTCCAGTTGCGGATCGACCGCCTCGCGCCGCGCGATCAACGCCGTCGCCAACTCCACCGGCGAAAGCCGCCGCGCCTCGATCAGCCGCGCCGCCTCGGCGATCGTCAGCTCATGCAGTTCCGTCGGCAACGGTGATCGGTTATCGGGCATCGACTGCGGGCTCCGGAGGGCTGATCGACGGCCGTCTCGGTCGTCTCGGGGCAGGGTAGTCTGCTCCACATATGCACGATGCAGGCCGCTACGCTCAACATGCTCCGACGATCCGACCGGCCTGAAGGGTCACGACCTGGTCTGCGGCGAACAGCACCGCCGGCCTGTGTGTCACGATCACCGTCGTGACACGGCCGCGCAGCCGAGCGAGCGCGTCGAGGACCTGCTGCTCGCTTTCAGCGTCGAGGGCGCTGGTCGGCTCGTCGAGGACGAGCAGTTCGGGGCGGCGCACCAGCGCGCGCGCAAGGGCGATGCGCTGGCGCTCGCCGCCCGAGAGACGGCTGCCGCGGTCGCCGACGACGGTGTCCAGGCCCTCCGGCAGGGTGCGCACGAAACCGTCGACGGCGGCGTCGGCCAGTGCCGACCAGAGAGCATCCTCGTCCGCGTCTTCCGCTCCGACGCGCAGGTTGGCGCGGATGGTGTCGTGGAACAGGAAACTGTCCTGCGGCACGTAGCCGATCCGCCGCCGCCATTCCCGCCGCCGCGCCCGGTCCAGTTCCTGGCCGTCGACGAGCACGCGGCCGCTGTCGGGTGCCAGCAGGCCGAGCACGATGTCGGCCAGGGTCGACTTCCCGGCACCGGACGGCCCGCTGATCACGGTCAGCGACCGTGCCGGAATGACGGCGCTGACCCCCGCTAAGGCTGCATCTCGATCGCGGCCGTGGCCGAAGGAGACGTCGACGATCTCGATCGCTTCGCGCAGATGCGGCATCGCGGCGCCTCGCTCCGCCGGCTCCTCGCCGGCACGGCAACGGCGGAGCATTGCCAGCGCGGCATCGTAGGCCGGCAGCGCATAGAGGACGTTGCGCCACGCCTCCTGCACGCCCAGCACCACCATCATCAGGCGGCCGAAGGCCAGCGCCAGCACGACGGCGTCGGCCACCGGCATGCCGAGACCGCGCACCGCGAACGCGACGCCGGCGGCAGCCGCCACGGCTGCGACCGCCCGGCCGGCGCCGCTCGCGGCGGCCACCGCGCCGGCATGTTCGACCTGCCCGCCGCGCAGGGCTTCGACGCGGGCATCGAAGCGCCGCAGCCTGACCTCCTCCAGATGCATGCTCTTCACCAGCCGCATCCCCGTCAGGTCGTCGTCCAGGTCCGCCTGAAGTCCCCGCGCCGACAGGGTGAGCGCCTGGCCGCGGGCACGGCTGCGGTGATTGAGGGGTCTTGCGAGGACAGCGGCGATGCCGACGGGTACGAGCAGCGCGCCCGCCGCCAGCGGCGATAGCCTGACGATCACGGCCAGAGTGACGGCCACCTCGATGATCCAGGACGACAGGCGCAGCAGGAATTCCGTACCAAGGCCGATCCGGCCGAGTTCCTGCGTCAGGATTTGGGTGATGTCGGAGGCCCGCAGCCGCTGGAAGGTGGACCACTCCATCGCCAGAACCGCCGTATGGAGGCGGCGGCGCAGATCGTCGACGAAGCCGAGACGCAGTCTGGCGCCTTCCACGGCGCGCGCCCAGGTCGCGACAGCCGCCAGCACGACCACGGTCACATAGAGCGTCAGTGCGCCGACGGGCCCGTGGAACAGCTCGGGCAGGTAGGTGGTCCAGGTCGATGCGCCGCCCGAACCGGATATGCCGATGCCCTCCAGCAGCGGCACGAGGAGGAGCAGGCCGGCGCCCTGCGAGAGCGAGGCGACGGTGGACAGGGCCATCGCATAGGCGAGGCGCCATCCGCTAAGTCGCGCGATGGCCCCCAGGAAGCCGACGAAACCGCTGTTTGCGGCCCCCTCGTCGGGCTCTAGCTGCGGCCGTCGCGTACGGCTGTCGGGGCGGTCGATCGGCATTCTGCGGGGACTCCGGCGCGCTGCGTCGCGGCGGTGGATACCGCGTTCCCAGGCGCACGGCCATGCGAAGCGACACCGCACGCACACTCGCTCCCCCGACCGCGCTTATGGGTGGCATTCGGATAAAGCGAAACCTATCCTGGCGACGCAGCCGAACGATTTGCCCGCGATCGAAGCCAGGGGTGGAGTACGGTCTCCGATGCGCGTAGAGAGCCTCGACATTCCCGCCGTCAGATTGATCGTCCCACGCCGGTTCCCCGACGGTCGCGGCTGGTTCGCGGAGACGTACAGCCGACGCGCGCTCGCCGGATTCGGCATCGCCGACGACTTCGTGCAGGACAACCATGCCTACTCCGGCCGGCGCGGCACGATCCGCGGCCTGCACTTCCAGCTGCCGCCACACGCCCAGGCGAAGATCGTCCGGGTCGCACGCGGATCGATCTACGACGTCGCGGTCGACCTGCGGCGTGGCTCGCCGACCTATGGCGGCTTCGTCGGGGCGGTGCTGAGCGCGGAGAACGGCGCGCAGCTGTACATTCCCGCCGGCTTTGCGCACGGCCTCTGCACCCTCGAGGACGACACCGAGGTCCTCTACAAGGCCAGCGACTTCTATGCGCCGGCCCTGGAAGGCAGCATCCGTTGGGACGATCCGGACATCGGCATCCCCTGGCCGCTCGAAGGCGGGCAGCCGGTGATCTCGGCGCGTGACGCCGAGGCACCGACGCTCGCCGCCTTCGACAGCCCGTTCACCCACCCATGACGCGGTCGCAATGAGGATCCTCGTCACCGGCGGCTGCGGCTTCATCGGGTCGGCCGTCGTGCGCCACCTGCTCGCCGCCACGGATCATGCGGTCGTCAACGTCGACAAGCTGACCTACGCCGCCTCCCCGGAGTCGCTGGCGTCCGTGGCGACCGAGCCTCGCTACGACTTCGTCCAGGCGGACGTCTGCGACCGCGCGACGATCGATGCGATCCTCGTCGCCCATCGGCCCGATGCGATCATGCACCTGGCGGCAGAGACGCATGTCGACCGCTCCATCGACGGCCCGGCCGATTTCGTCGCCACCAACGTCGGCGGCACCTACACGCTGTTGGAAGCGGCCCGTCTTTATTGGAACGGTCTGCCATGCGCCCGGAAGGCGGGCTTCCGCTTCCACCACGTGTCCACGGACGAGGTCTTCGGTTCACTGGGCGCCACCGGCCGCTTCAGCGAGACGACGCCCTACGCGCCCCGGTCGCCCTATGCGGCGTCGAAGGCCGCGTCGGACCATTTCGTGCGCGCCTGGCGGGACACCTACGGCCTGCCGACCCTGGTCAGCAACTGCTCGAACAATTTCGGTCCCTGCCAGTTTCCCGAGAAGCTGATCCCGCTGACCATCCTGCGCGGCCTTGCAGGCCAGTCCCTGCCGGTCTATGGCGACGGCAGCAACGTGCGCGACTGGCTGTTCGTGGAGGACCACGCCGAGGCGCTGGTCGCGATCCTCGAACGCGGTGCGGTCGGAGAGGCCTACAACGTCGGCGGCGACGCCGAGCGATCCAACCTGACGGTCGTCCACGCAATCTGCGACATCCTGGACGAACTGCTTCCGGTTCACACCGGCCCGCGCCGCAGCCTCGTCGACTTCGTCGCCGACCGGCCCGGCCACGACTTCCGCTACGCGATCGATGCCGGAAAGATCGCCCGCGACCTAGGCTGGCGGCCGCGGCACGGCTTCGAGAACGCATTGCGCCGCACCGTCTCGTGGTACCTGGAAAACGAGGCGTGGTGGCGGCCGATCCTGGACGGACGCTACCGGACCGAGCGTCTCGGGCTCGCCGCCGCCCCATGACCGCACCTCCATTGCGCATCCTGCTGTTCGGCGGCACGGGACAGGTCGGATCGGAACTGCTGCGCCGCCCCTGGCCCGAGCCCGTACGGATCGAGGCACCGGGACGCGACACCGCCGACCTTCTGGATCCCCCGCGCGTGGCCGGCCTGGTCGCCGCAGATGCGGTGGATCTGGTGATCAACGCTGCGGCCTATACCGCCGTGGACAAGGCGGAGAGCGAGCCGGAGACGGCGGAGACCGTCAATGCCGCGGCGCCGGGCGCGCTGGCCCACGCAGCTGCGGACGCCGGCATTCCGCTGATCCACCTGTCCACCGACTACGTCTTCGACGGCCGCAAGTCTTCGCCCTATGTCGAGGACGATGCGATCGCGCCGCTTTCCGTCTACGGCCGGACGAAGGCGGCGGGTGAGGCCGCCGTTCGGGCCGCCGAGGGAAGGCACGCGATCCTGCGGACGAGCTGGGTCTATTCCGCCCACGGCGGCAATTTCGTGAAGACGATGCTCCGTCTCGGCGGCGAACGGCCGGTGCTGCGCATCGTCGACGATCAGCACGGCGCGCCGACGGCGGCATCTGACATCGCCGATGCGGTCATGGCCGTCGCCCTGCGCCTGATCGCCGGGGACGGTCCCGACGGCGTCTTCCATTTCACCGCCGCCGGCGCCACCACCTGGTACGGCTTCGCATCGCGCATCTTCGCCCATGCGGCGGCAGGCGGCCGCCCGGTGCCGAAGCTGGAGCCCATCCCCACCCGCAACTATCCCACGCCGGCCCGGCGTCCGACAAATTCGCGGCTCGACTGCGGCCGGCTGGCGCGTGCGCACGGCATCGTCGGACGGCCCTGGGAAGCGGCGCTGGCCGAGGTGATGGACGAACTGCTCGCGCCCGGGTTTCCCGCAAGCGAGCCGGAGAGGGGATCGGCATGAAGGGCATCATCCTGGCCGGCGGCGCCGGCACGCGCCTCTACCCGCTGACCACGGCGGTCAACAAGCAACTCCTGCCGGTCTACGACAAGCCGATGATCTACTATCCGCTGTCGACGCTCATGCTGGCGGGCATCCGCGAGATCCTGGTCATCACGACGCCACGCGACGAGCCGCTCTACCGCCATGTGCTAGGCGACGGCGCGGATTGGGGCCTGTCGCTCGGCTATGCCGTGCAGCCTTCGCCGGATGGCCTCGCCCAGGCGTTCGTGATCGGCCGCGACTTCGTCGGGCGATCCGACGTCTCGCTCGTCCTCGGCGACAACCTGTTCTACGGCGCCGGGCTCAGCCAGCTGACCCAGCGTGCCAGCGGCCGCGGCGCGGGCGCGACGATCTTCGCGAGCTGGGTGCCCGATCCGCAGCGCTACGGCGTGGTGACGCTCGACACGGATCAGCGGCCTGTCGCCATCGAGGAGAAGCCCGCGGTGCCGCAGTCGCACTGGGCGGTGACCGGCCTCTACTTCTACGACAACGACGTCGTTTCCATCGCCGCCGGGCTGAAGCCCTCGCCCCGCGGCGAGCTCGAGATCACGGACGTGAACAAGCATTATCTGGAAGCCGGCCGCCTGACGGTGGAGTTCCTCGGGCGCGGCTTCGCCTGGCTCGACACCGGCACGCACGATTCGCTGCTGGAGGCTGCCGAGTTCGTCCGCACCATCCAGCATCGCACCGGCGCCCAGATCGCGTGCCTGGAGGAAATCGCCTGGCACATGGGCTTCATCGACGACGCGGCGCTGGAACGGGCCGCCGCGCGACGGCGCGGCACGCCCTACGGGACCTACCTCTCCAGCCTGCTGACCGCACCGATGCGTGTGCCCTGACGCCTCCCGCCCGCCTCAGCCGGCCTGCTTCCGCCAGGCACCGTTCTCCGGCCGCGGCAGGCCGAGATGCTCGCGCAGCGTGCTGCCGGTATATTCCTTGCGGAACAGGCCGCGGCGCTGCAGTTCGGGGACGACGAACCTCACGAAATCCTCGTAAGTCCCCGGGACGTGGGTGGCGGTGATGACGAAGCCGTCGCAGGCGCCTTCGACGAACCACTGCTCCATCTGATCGGCGACTTCCTTCGGACCGCCGACGAAGGGGACCTGGGCGCGGCCGCGGCGGGTCACCTGCATGAAGTCGCGCACGGTCGGGTTCTGCTTGCCGGAGACGCGGACGACGAGGTCGCGCATGCTGTGTCCGCCGGACATGCGAGCCAGATCGTCATCGGTGAACGGCTCGTCCAGGCCCTTGACGGCGAGATCGAAGTTCAGGACCTCGGACAGCAGCGACAGCGCGTCCATGTCGTTAGGCAGGCTGTCGGCGAGCGCCCATTTGTCCTCGGCCTCGCCTTTCGTTTCGGCGGCGACGGTCCAGACGCGCGGCGTGATCTTGACCAGGTCCGGATCGCGCCCCGCGTCCGCGATCGACTGCTTCAGGGCGGCATAGGTCCGCTTGCCGGCCTCGGCGTCGGGGAACGCGGCGAAGATCAGTTCGGCCCAGCGCCCGGCGAAGCGGATGCCGCGGCCGCTGGCGCCGGCCTGGATGACGACCGGATGACCCTGCGCCGAGCGCGGCACGGTGAACGGCCCGCGCGACTTGAAGAACCGACCCTTGTAGTCCAGCCGGTGGACCTTCTCCGGGTGAGCGAACAGGCCCGTCGACTTGTCCTGGACGATCGCGCCGTCCTCCCAGGCGTCCCAATGGCCGAGCACGATCTCCATGAACTCGTCGGCCATGTCGTAGCGCAGGTCGTGCTCGACATGGCGATCGAAGCCCATGTTCATCGCCTCGCCGTCGTTGAACGAGGTGACGACGTTCCACGCGGCGCGCCCGTCGGTCATCAGGTCCAGCGTCTGGAACCGCCGGGCGAGATCGAACGGGTTGAAGTATGTCGTCGAGCAGGTGGCGCCGAGACCGAGCCGCTCCGTCGCCATCCCCATCACTGTCAGCACGGTGAGCGGGTCCATCTTCACGCAACGGATGCCGTGCTGGACCGTATGGGCGTGATCGGCGCCATACATGTCCGGCATGGCCAGCCGGTCGTCGAAGAAGCCGAGATCGAACTTCCCCTCCTCCAGGATCTGCGCGATCCGGCGGTAATAGTGCTTGGACATCGAATCGTTGCGCGATTCCGGATGCCGCCAGGAACTGGCGAGCTGCGTGCAGTTCTGGGCCTGCAGAAAGCCCACCAGCGCCATCTGCCGCATGCCGTCTCCTCCCGGGTGCCGGGCTGTCCTGGACGTGCCGCCAGGAGCGCCGGTTCGCGTTGTGCCGTGTCTTGGACCGAGCGTCAGCCGGCGTATCTCCGCCATGCGCCGTTCTCGGGCCGGTCCAGCCCCAGATGCTCGCGCAGCGTCGACCCGGTGTATTCCTTGCGGAACAGGCCCCGGCGCTGCAGTTCCGGCACGACGAACTTCACGAACTCCTCGTAGGTGCCCGGCACATGGGTCGCCGAGATCACGAAGCCGTCGCAGGCGCCTTCGACGAACCATTGCTCCATGCGGTCGGCGATCTCCTTCGGGCCGCCGATGAAGGGGTCGCGGGCGTGACCGCGACGCGTGACCTCCATGAAGTCGCGAACCGTCGGGTTCTTCCTGCCGGTCACGCGGACCACGACGTCGATGTGCCCCTGGCCACCGCTCAGTTCCGCCAGTTCCGCGTCGGTGAAGGGATCGTCCAGACCCTTCTTCGACAGGTCGTAGTTCATCACTTCGGCCAGCAGCGACAGCGCGTCCGTCTCGTTCACCAGACTGTCGGCCAGCGCCCATTTGTCCTCCGCCTCGCTCTTGGTCTCGGCGGCGACGGTCCAGACGAGGTTGGTCAGCTTGACCTTCGACGGATCGCGGCCCTTCTGCGCGATCGCCTCCTTCAGCGCGGCATAGCTCTTCTTGCCGGATTCGAGGTCGTGATAGGCGGTGAAGACCAGTTCCGCCCAGCGCGCGGCGAAGCGCGTGCCGCGGCCGCTGGCGCCGGCCTGAATGACGACAGGATGACCCTGCGCCGAGCGCGGCACGGTGAACGGCCCGCGCGACTTGAAGAACTTGCCCTTGTAGTCCAGCCGGTGGACCTTCTCCGGATGGGCGAACAGGCCGGTCGTCTTGTCCTGGACGATCGCGCCGTCCTCCCAGGCGTCCCAGTGGCCGAGCACGATCTCCAGGAACTCGTCGGCCATGTCGTAGCGCAGGTCGTGCGCCACGTGGCGGTCGTGCCCCATGTTCATCGCCTCGCCGTCGTTGAACGAGGTGACGACGTTCCAGGCGGCGCGCCCGTCGGTCATCAGGTCCAGCGTCTGGAACCGGCGGGCGAGGTCGAACGGGTTGAAGTATGTCGTCGAGCAGGTGGCACCGAGGCCCAGCCGCTCCGTCGCCATGCCCATCACCGTCAGCACGGTCAGCGGGTCCATTTTCACGCAGCGGATGCCGTGCTGGACCGTATGCGCATGGTCGCCGCCATACATGTCCGGCATGGCCAGCCGGTCGTCGAAGAAGCCCAGGTCGAACTTGCCCTCTTCCAGGACCTGCGCGATTCGCTGGTAGTAGCCCTTCGACATGGAATCGTTGCGCGATTCCGGATGCCGCCACGAACTGGCGAGCTGCGTGCAGTTCTGGGCCTGCAGAAAGCCCACCAGCGCCATTTGCCGCATACGTTCCTCCTCGGTACCGGCCGCCCGTGCCCCGAACCACTGCCGCCGGGTCGGGACGTGCCGACATCTTTCGATGATGTTCGTCCTCTGGTTCCCGGTATGCAACCGGCACCCAAAGAGATCACCGGGAAGCTGGGTGGTGGTGACATGCGTGCTAACGCGTCGCCGACGGCGCCGTGTCGCGAGCTGCCCGACCGCGTGCCTCGACGGGAGGATTGTCGGCCCAGCCCCATCTTGCAATGCTTCGCAGCGAAGGCAGACTGAGCGCCACCAGCGCCAGCAGAGGACATCGGTCATGACCAGCCGCTACGACGAGACACACCGCCGTTCGCTCCAGGATCCCGAAGGGTTCTGGGCGGAGGCTGCGGATGATGTCGTGTGGTATCGGAAGTGGGATACCGTGCTGGATCGCTCCAATGCACCGTTCTACCGCTGGTTCGTCGGCGGCGAGACGAACACCTGCATGAACGCCTTGGACCGGCACGTCGACGAGGGCCGGGGCGAGCAGCTCGCGCTGATCTACGACAGCCCCGTGACGGACAGCCAGCGCAAGTTCACCTTCCGGGAACTACGCGACGAGGTGGCGCTGTTCGCGGGCGTGCTGGCCGACCTGGGCGTCGGCAAGGGTGACCGGGTCATCGTCTACATGCCGATGATCCCCGAGGCCGCTATCGCGATGCTGGCCTGCGCGCGCATCGGTGCGGTGCATTCCGTCGTTTTCGGCGGCTTCGCGCCGCACGAACTGGCGACGCGCATAGACGACGCGACGCCCAAGGTCATCGTCTCCGCCTCCTGCGGCATCGAGGTGCAGCGGGTCATTCCCTACAAGCCGCTGCTCGACGCCGCGATCGAGCGGTCGAAGCACAAACCCGACCATTGCGTCGTGAAGCGCCGCCCGCAGCACGACTGCGACCTGACCGCGGGCCGCGACGTCGACTGGGACGCCGCGATGGCGAAGGCCAGCCCGCGCGACTGCGTGCCCGTAAAGGCGACGGACCCCTGCTACATCCTCTATACCTCCGGCACCACCGGCCAGCCGAAGGGCGTCGTTCGCGACACCGGTGGCCACATCGTCGCGCTCAAATGGAGCATGCACGGCGTGTACGACATGAAGCCCGGCGACGTGTACTGGGCCGCCTCGGACGTCGGCTGGGTGGTCGGCCATTCCTACATCGTCTATGCACCGCTGTTCCACGGCTGCACCTCGATCCTGTTCGAGGGCAAGCCGGTCGGCACGCCGGACGCGGGCGTCTACTGGCGGGTCATCGCCGAGCACGGCGTGAACGCACTCTTCACGGCTCCCACGGCCTTCCGCGCCATCAAGGGTGCCGATCCGGAGGGCAAGCTGATCGGGCAGTACGACCTGTCGAAGTTCCGCACTCTTTTTCTGGCAGGCGAGCGGTCGGATACCGATACGGTGAAATGGGCGGAACGCGTCCTGGACAGGCCCGTGATCGATCATTACTGGCAGACTGAATCCGGCTGGCCGATGCTGGGGAATTGCGTAGGCCTGGGCGCGCTTCCGGTGAAGCACGGGTCGCCGACCAAGCCGGTGCCCGGCTACGACATCCAGGTCCTGGATCCGGAGACCCACGAGATCCTGCCGGACGGGCAGATCGGCGCCATCTGCATCCGCCTGCCGCTGCCGCCGTCCTGCCTGCCGACGCTGTGGAACGCGGACCAGCGCTTCATCGACTCCTACCTCGCCGAGTTCCCCGGCTGGTACAAGACGGCCGACGCCGGCATGCGTGACGAAGACGGCTATTTCTACGTGCTGGCGCGGACCGACGACATCATCAACGTCGCCGGTCATCGGCTCTCCACCGGAGGCATGGAGGAGATCCTGTCGCAGCACAAGGACGTGGCCGAATGCGCCGTAGTCGGCGTTCACGACGACCTGAAGGGCCAGGTGCCGGTGGGCTTCATCGTGCTCAAGAGCGGCGTGAACCGCCCCGGCGACGAGGTGGTGAAGGACGTCGTGCAGATGGTGCGCGACGAGATCGGAGCCGTCGCCTCGTTCCGCAAGGCGACCGTCGTCCCGCGCCTGCCCAAGACGCGCAGCGGGAAGATCCTGCGGGGCACGATCTCCAAGATCGCCGACGGCGAGGCCTGGAAGATGCCGGCGACCATCGACGATCCCGCAATCCTGGACGAGATCGAGACGGCGTTGAAGAGCCTCGGCTACGCGACCGGAAAGCCGGCCGAGAAGTAGGCTATGCCCGCCGGCGCTGCGGCGGGCGGTTCTGGCTGCGGTGGCGCTTGAGGTAGCGCCACCCCATCAGAACGAAGGGTAGGTAACGCATCAGTCTGAACATCGGCACGGTCTCCTGCGGGGGCGGGTAGTCGGGCTTTGCCAGAGAACCCCGGAACGCCCGAGCGGGTTCCGCACGCGCCTCAGCCGACGTCCGTGTTGCCGGTCTGCGCAACGAGCCGTACGACCGCCGCCGCGAGTGCCGATTTCAACACCGCGCCGGCAAGAAAGGGCAGCACGCCGGCTGCGAGCGCGCGATCGGGGCCGATCAACCAGGCTAGCCATGTCGCCCCCAGGCCGAGGCAGACGGCGTGTCCGAGGAGCACGGCAGCAGTCGCCGGGAGAAACCCGGACATCCAGCCACGCGCTGCGAGCCAGCCGACCAATGCCGCCGCCACCGGGAACGCGAACAGGTAGCCGGCGGTCGGTCCCGCAAAACGCGCGACGCCGCCCGCGCCCCCGGCCAGAAGCGGTAGTCCGAGTGCAGCGCAAGCGAGCCATGCGGCGACGGTCAGAGCCCCCAGGCGCCAGCCATAGAGCGCGCCGACCAACAGGACTGCGAAGGTTTGCATCGTCATCGGCACGGGCAACATCGGCACCTCGATCCATGACGCGAGGGCCAGGAGAGGGATGCCGGCGGCAACTGCGAACGCCTGGACGATCCCGGACCGCGTCTCAAGATCCAGCAGCCCGCAGCTGCGGGAAGAGGTGGTATTGTTCATTAAGGTATCCGGTCGAGACGATAGAGGCGGACCAGGGTTAGCCGGGTTGGCGCTCCATGCGCAAGCCGAGGACGCCGCATTGCCGGGGATTGTCCGGACCGGCCGGATGGACGAGCCGGCGCAGGAATCGCTATATACTCCGCGCAAGGTAGCAGGAGGTCGTACCATGGCGGATTTCCCGAAGCGCACGCTCGATGACTGGCAGGCGCTCGCCACAAAGGATCTGAAGGGCGGCTCGCCCGACGGGCTGGCGTGGCACACGCCGGAAGGTATCGTGGTGAAGCCGCTCTACACGGCCGCCGACCTCCAGGACCTGGAACATCTCGACACGATGCCGGGCTTCGCGCCGTTCGTGCGCGGGCCGCGCGCAACGATGTACGCCAACCGGCCGTGGACCATCCGCCAGTATGCCGGCTTCTCCACCGCGGAGGAGTCGAACAAGTTCTACAAGGAGGCGCTGGCCGCCGGGCAGAAGGGCCTCTCGGTCGCCTTCGACCTCGCGACGCACCGCGGCTACGACAGCGACCATCCGCGCGTCGTCGGCGACGTCGGCAAGGCGGGCGTGGCGATCGACAGCGTCGAGGACATGAAGATCCTGTTCGACGGCATCCCGCTCGAGGAGATGTCGGTTTCGATGACGATGAACGGCGCCGTCCTCCCGGTGCTGGCCGCCTTCATCGTGGCGGGCGAGGAGCAGGGCGTTCCGACCGAGAAGCTGTCGGGGACCATCCAGAACGACATCCTCAAGGAGTTCATGGTCCGCAACACCTACATCTATCCGCCGACGCCCTCGATGCGCGCGGTCGCCGACATCATCGAGTTCACCGCGCAGAAGATGCCGCGCTTCAACTCGATCTCGATCTCCGGCTATCACATGCAGGAGGCCGGCTCGACGCTGGTGCAGGAGCTGGCCTTCACCCTGGCGGACGGGCTCGAATATGTCCGCGCCGCCCAGGCCAAGGGCCTGCACGTCGACCAGTTCGCGCCGCGACTGTCGTTCTTCTTCTGCATCGGCATGAACTTCTTCATGGAGGTCGCGAAGCTGCGCGCCGCCCGCTACCTCTGGGCGACGCTGATGAAGAAGCACTTCGACCCGCAGCGAGCCGACAGCTTGGCGCTGCGCACCCATTGCCAGACGTCGGGCGTCAGCCTTGCCGAGCAGGATCCGCACAACAACGTCATCCGCACGACGATCGAAGCGATGGCCGCCGTCCTGGGCGGCACGCAGTCGCTGCACACCAACGCACTCGACGAGGCGCTGGCCCTGCCGTCGCGCTTCTCGTCGCGGATCGCGCGCAACACGCAGCTGATCATCGCCGAGGAGACGGGCATCCCGAACGTCATCGACCCGCTCGGCGGCAGCTACTATGTCGAGCATCTGACGGCCAGTCTCGCCGCCGAGGCGATGAAGCTGATCGACGAGGTCGAAGCGCTGGGCGGCATGACCAAGGCCGTCGAGGCCGGCATGCCGAAGATGAAAATCGAGGAGGCCGCCGCCCGTCGGCAGGCGCGCGTCGACCGCGGCGAGGAGACCATCGTCGGCGTCAACAAGTACCGCCCGACCAACCCCGAGTCGGTCGACATCCTGGACATCGACAACACCGCGGTGCGCGACTCCCAGATCGCCCGCCTGAAGAAGATCCGCGCCGGGCGCGACGAGGCGAAGACGCAGGCGGCGTTGGACGCCATCACTAAGGGAGCCGCCACCGGCGAAGGCAACATGCTGGCACTGGCTGTCGAGGCGACGCGGGCGCGCGCGACCCTCGGCGAGATATCCGATGCCATGGAAAAGTCCTGGGGCCGCTACCAGGCGACGATCCGGTCCATCTCTGGCGTCTACGGCGCGGGCTGGGACGGTGACGAGGGCTACAGCCGCATCCGCGCCGACGTCGATGCCTTCGCAGAGGGCGAAGGCCGGCGGCCGCGCATGCTGGTAACCAAGATGGGCCAGGACGGCCACGATCGCGGCGCGAAGGTCATCGCCACCGCCTTCGCCGATATCGGTTTCGATGTCGACGTCGGGCCGCTGTTCCAAACACCCGAGGAAGCGGCGCGCATGGCCGTCGAGAACGACGTCCACATCGTCGGCGTCTCGTCCCAGGCGGCCGGCCACAAGACGCTCGTGCCGCAGCTGATCGACGAGCTTCGTCGTCAGGGTGCCGGCGACGTCCTGGTCGTCTGCGGCGGCGTCATTCCGCCGGGCGACTACGAGTTCCTGAAGGCCAAGGGCGTGGCTGCGATTTACGGCCCGGGCACCAACATCCCGGAAGCGGCCAGCGAGATCCTCGCGATGCTCAAGCAGCGCGACTTGGCGGCCTGATCCGCCTACGCTCGCATCAGCGGGAGATCGTCAGCGCCGCGTGCTTTTCGATCTGGATCGTCGTGAACGCGGCGATCCAGGGCACCAGCAGGCGGTAGCTGTAGGCAACGGTCACCGCAACGCTGGCGCCGGGGCTGTTGTCCGGGGAATAGCTGGTCCTGACGTCGAGACTGGCGGCCGGCACGAAGCCGGGCGCGTGCCTGTGGACGATCGTTGCGATGTCCTCCGCCCTGGCGGGCTTGGGGCTGGCTGCGCCGCGGACAGCGGCGGCGCGCGCCCCTTCCCGTGCCGCGTTCGCGATCGACTCGCTGAGATAGAAGAACCTCCCCAGTTCGAAGAAGCCGAGCACGATCAGCAGCATCGGCAAGGACAGCAGCGCGAATTCCACCACCGCGTTGCCCCGACGGTCACGTATCGCTGTCCGAGCCACCCGCCAACGGGTCATTGCACCTGGACCTCCGCATCGCGATAGAGCGGCACGGGATTCTCGATCATCGGATAGGGCATCATCGTCGCGAACTGCTTCGATATGCTGACCTTCACCATCATCACCGGCTTCGCGCCGTTTTCGCAGCTCAATGAGCACAGTACGGCGCTGCCGTTCGCGCAGAGACACTTCTGTTCGGCCACGATCTCCAGCTCTTCCGCGCCCTTTCCCGCATCCGCGCGCGCGGCCCGCACCATTCCCTCTTCATCCGCGGCGTGCGCAGTGCTCTGCATGCCGAAGTGGGCCCCTGCCAATGCGGCATTGGCGATGCGACCGTCCTCGCTCATGAGGCGGACGAAATCCACCATCGCGATCATGGTGAAGACGAGTATCGGCACCATCAGCGCGAACTCGACGGCGACGCCACCTTTCCGGCACGCCCGGAAGCCGAGGCAGGTGCGCAGCATGGTGGTCGTCATTCCACAAGGACGACGCCGGCGCCGATCTTGCCGGCGACCGGCACCGCGCTTGCCGCATAGTTATTGTTGAGGATCAGCTCGGACTGGCCATCCATTTTGAGGCGGCCGACGATGTAGGTTGTGAAGGGAGGGATATTCGAGCTCGTGCTGTGCCCCTGATATGTCACGTAGTGCTTCGGAAGGTAGACCGCCCCCTCATAGCTGATGTCGCTGTGGGCGACGAACTTGTGCTCCAGGCCGGCCTTCGGGTTGCGGTCGTGGGCGAACACGAATCCGGCCATCGGGCCATCTACGGGGGCAACAAAGTCGATGACACTCTTCGCCTCGATCTCGATCTTGCTGTCGCCGATCAATAGAAAGGCGACGCCCTTGCCGGTGAGGATCGAATCCCCCTGCACCTTCAGGCCGCCGTTCTTGAGGAAGTAGATTCCGGGCAGGAAGGTGACCGTCGCCTTGTCGATCTGAATCTGCTTGCAGTAGACACCGGGCTTCAGTGTCGTCGTGGTCTCAGAGATCGAATTCGGGCTGAACTCGCACGGCCCCGGGTCGGGCGGCACCCAGGCGGCGAGCGGATCGGCCAGAGGCGTGCAGCCGATCTCGACGGGTACGCTGGTGCTGCCCCCGCTATAGTTGCCGGTGACGCAGATCTGTGCCGCTTCGACTGTGGCGCCGCCGGCGATTTTCATGGCCTCGCTGCTGGTGGAGTTCACCTGGATGCGGCAGGTGGGAGCGACGATCTTTGCCTTGTCGATGTCAAGCGCCTGCGAATTGCTCGGTTCCAGGATCGTCAGGCAGGGTGGCGGCGTGTTCGGTACCGCAGCAGCGGCACTCGCGGACAGCGTCGGAGCCGTAGCCCCGAGAATCCTTGCGAAATACATGTGCGCTTGGGAGCGGATGACTGCGCGGACGCTGTTGTCCTCCCGCACCTCGATATCGACGCTGGCGCCGTTGGCGGACGTGAAGCCCATGCGAGCTGCGGCGGCGGTGCCTGCGGCCGCCACTTCGTCTATGGAACCGCCGCGATCAAGCTCATGCGCACCGGCACGTGCCGCTGAGTCCACCGCAGTCTGCAGGCGCCGCTTTGTGGAATACCAGACGCTGGTATCTACCGCGAGAGCGACGAAGCCGAAGAGGCCGACAAGCATCATCGACATCAGCATCGCCATCGCGCCCCGGTCGTCACGACAGAAGGCGGCGGTAGTTCGCTTCGCGCGGTAACAAATTACCACAACCATTTGGTTCTGAACCGACCTTGGCTTGCACTCTCTTGAAAACTGGGCCGCGGAGGTAAAGAAGGCCTGAAAGGATCCGATAAACGACGGCTTAAGCCGGCCTCGACACTGTCGGCGACAGCGACTTGTCCGCGAGCACAGCGACGGTTACGGTGCGCGCCACCTGAAATGCACGGACAAAGAGGACGGTATGTTGAAGGATTCGGCCGCGCGCGCGGCCACTCTCGCCGGCACGGTCGCCGCCGGCGTTCTGACGGCGGGAGCGGTCTGGGCCGCGGGACTTCCGAACCCGCTCGTGGCCACGGCCTACGACGTCGGCTCCAACGGTTACAGCCAAGCGGTCGCGATCGGCGCGGCGTTCAAGAACGAGCGCGGTATCACGCTTCGCCTGCTGCCGGGCAAGAACGACGTGTCACGCCAAGCGCCGCTGCGCGAAGGCAAGGTGCACTTCTCCTTTTCGGGCATCGGCGGGTACTATAGCCAGGAGGGCGCCTTCGTCTTCGGCCGGCGCGACTGGGGCCCGCAGGCGATCCGCATCCTGCTCCTGAACCATGCCGACACAGGCACGGTGCTGATCACGGCGAAGGACGCCGGCATCAAGACTCCAGCCGACCTGAAGGGCAAGCGCGTGGCTTGGGTGGCGGGTGCCCCGGCTCTCAACATGAGCGTGCTGGCCCACCTCCGCTTCGGCAACCTGACGTGGGACGACGTCAAGCGCGTCGACTTCGGCGGCTATGCGGCGTCGCAGGACGGCCTCGTCGACAATCAGGTGGATGCGGCCTACGTCAACACTTCCGCCGGCGGCACTTTCAAGCTCGATGCTTCGCCGCGCGGGCTGCACTATCCGCCGCTTCCGCACGACGACGCGGAGGCATGGAAGCGGCTGCAAGAGGTTCTGCCCTACTACTCCAAGATGACCATCACCAAGGGCGTGCAGGTCAGCCCGGAGCACCCGCTGGAGGCGGGCGGCGGCCCTTATCCTCTCCTGATCGCTTACGAAGCGCAGGACGCCGACGCGGTCTACGAGATGACGAAGACCATGTTCGACCTGTATCCGACCTACAAGGACGGCTCTCCGGGGGCGGAAGGCTGGGCGCTCGATCGACAGAAGTTCGTCTGGTCGGCGCCCTATCACGAGGGCGCGGTCCGGTACTACAAGGAGAAGGGCGTCTGGACGCCCGAGGCTCAAAAGAACAACGAGGACATGGTCGCCCGCCAGGAACTGCTGCAGGCCACTTGGAAAGAGCAGCTAGCGGCCGATACTAAGGACGAGGAGGCCTTCGAGAAGGCCTGGATGAAGCGCCGCGCCGACGCGCTGCAGAAGGCCGGCCTCGTGACCCCGTTCGAAACCTGGTGACCGACCATGCCGATCCTGCTGCTGATCCTGCTGATCATCCTCGTCGCCCAGTTCGGTTTCTGGGATACGCTATCGGCGGTTCTGGGCGGGATCGGCATCGTCATCCTGCTGGTCGTCACCGTCGGCGCCGTCCTGGCGCTGGCAGGGGCGCTGTTGATGCGCCGCCTGCGGGGGCGGTGACACTCCGGTGAGATCCACGTGACGTTGCGCGAAGGGCCGCGCCTGACCACCTAACGGGTCGCGGCCCCGTCACGCCACCTCATCGGTCCCATGCAGCCACCGCCGAACCTCGACCCCAGCCTGCGCAACGACGCGGGCGACGATTTGATCCAGCCCTTCCAGATCGACCGCGTCGGCCTGCGCGGCCGGCTAGTGCGCCTGGGCCCCAGCGTCGATGCCGTGCTGCGCCGGCACGACTACCCGGACGCCGTCGCCGGCCTGCTCGGTGAGGCGATGGCATTGGCCGCGTGCCTTGCCGCCGCCTTGAAGTACGAGGGGATTTTCACGCTGCAGGCGCGCGGCGAAGGCGCCGTGCGTTTTCTGGTCGCGGACGTGACCAGTGCAGGGCACCTTCGCGGCTATGCGGCCTTCGACCAGGACAAGGTGGACGGGATCCTGTCGGAGGAGCCAGAGCCGACGGCCGCCCGGTTGTTCGGCGGCGGCCACCTCGCATTCACTGTCGACCAGGGCCGCGACACGCAACTCTACCAGGGCATCGTGCCGCTGGAGGGGGCGAGCCTCGCGGACAGCATCCATCACTACTTCCAGCAGTCGGAGCAGATCACCACCGCGATCAAGGTGTCCTGCGGCTCCATCGACGGCACATGGCGTGCCGCTGCACTGATGCTGCAGCGCCTGCCGGAGGAGGACACCGGCGACAGCCTTTCCGCCAATGAGGCGCGGGACATCTCAGAGGACGGCTGGCGCCGTGCGGTGATCCTGCTGGGCAGTGCTACGCGCGGCGAAATGCTCGACCCTGCCCTTGATGCGAACACGCTGCTCTATCGCCTCTTCCACGAGGACGGCGTGCGGGTCTTCACGCCGCGGCACGTCGAGGAGCGCTGCCGCTGCGGCACGCGCGAACGCATTGCCGGCATTCTCGGCTCGCTGCCGTCCGGCGACGTCACCGACCTGAAGCTCGACGACGGATCGGTCACCGTGACGTGCGAGTTCTGCCGACGGGAGGAGCGGTTCGACGAGGCGGAACTGAAGAAGATCGCCGGCGGCTGAAGCTCGCTCACGCCCGCCAGAAGGAGGGCATGAAAAGGATGAGCACGGTGAACAGCTCCAGCCTGCCGAGGAGCATTCCGAAGCTCAGCACCCACTTCGCCGCGTCGGGCAGTGTCGCGAAGTTGCCTGCCGGACCGATGACGTTGCCCAGGCCAGGCCCGACGTTCGAGATGGCTGTCGCCGCACCGGAAGTGGCCGTGAGAAAGTCCAGGCCCATCAGCCCGAGCGCCAGGGCCAGCGCCGCGTAGCACACGAGATACAGCACCAGGAACGCGATCACCGAAACGACGACCGATTCGGGTATCGGCCGCCGGTTGTAGGTCGCCAGCAGAACGCCGTGCGGCTGTATCAGTCGCGCCACCTGGGCGCGCGCTGTCGCGAACAGGATCTGGAAGCGAAAGACCTTGATGCCGCAGGTCGTCGAGCCGGCGCAGCCGCCGATGAACATCAGGAAGAAGAAGCCGGCATTGGCGAAGGGGCCCCAGGCACTGTAGTCGGCCGTCGCGTAGCCTGTCCCGGTCATCACGGAGACCGCGTTGAACACGACGAAGCGCAGCGCGAGCAGAGGATCCACGCCGTTGACCAGTGTATGCGCCACGCTCATCGCAAGGATGGCGACGGCCAGGATGGTGAACAGGCCGCGCACCTGCTCGTCCTGCCATAGGAGCCAGGCTCGCCCTCGCAGCGCCTGGACGTAGAGCACGTAGGGAACGGCACTCGCAAGCATCCCCGCCGATATGACCCAGTCGAGCGACGGGTTGGCGAAGTGACCGATCGACATGTCGACCGTGGAGAAGCCGCCGGTGGCGATCGTGGTCATCGCGTGCGCCACGGCATCGAACACGGTGAGCCCTGTGAGCCAGATGAACAACGTCCACAACGCCGTCATGCCGAGATAGACGGAGATGATGCCGAGCGCGATCTGGGCGACGCGTGGTGAGATCTTGTCCGACTGGTCGGTGGACTCCGTCCGGAAGAGTTGCATGCCGCCGACCTGCAACAGCGGCAGCAGTGCGACGGCCGTGACGATGATACCGATCCCGCCGAGCCACTGGAGCAGCGATCGCCACAGAAGGATGCCGGGCGCGGCGTAGTCCAGCCCGACGATCACGGTGGAGCCGGTCGTCGTGATACCCGACATCGCCTCGAACACCGCATCGGTAAAGGACAGCTCGAGATCGCTGAAGCGGAAAGGCAGCGCGGCGAACAGCGATACGACCACCCAACTCAGCGACGTCAGGACGAAGGCCTGCCGCAGGCCGAGCCGCAGCGGACCGTGCCAGTTGGTCAGGACCAGCAGGACGCCGACGAAGATCGTCACCCCCGACGAGATGGTGAAGACCCGCCAGTCCTCGTGCCCGGCGATGTAGTCGACCAGGGCCGGCACGAGCATGGCGATGGCGAGGGTGACCAGTAGCAGGCCGCAGACGAACAGGACGGGGGCAAGGTCGATGACCGCATCGCCCGGCCGGCGGCGGATCCTGCCGAACTCTCCGCGCACCGGAGGACGAACCGCACCGAGGGGCAATTGCCGGACGGTCCTAGTCGCCAAGCCGCCTCCAGTGCCCGTTCACGGCGTGCATCAGGCGCGCCCGCGGGTCGCGAGGACGATGCCGGCAAAGCAGAGCCCCATGCCAACGGCATGAAAGGGCCGGAATGCTTCGCCGAGGATCAGCACGGCGAGCAGGCTGCCGCAGACCGGCATGAGGTGGATGAATTGGCCTGCACGATTGGCACCGATCAGCTGTACGCCCCGATTGTAGCAGAAATAGGCGAGAACGGAGGGGAACACAGCCACATACCCGATCGACAGCAGGGTGGTGCGGTCGAGCCGCATCACCACGCCCGCGGACAGCTCCCATAGCCAGAAGGGAAGCAGCATCGCCGCCCCGAGGCCGAAGGTTACCGCGAGGAAACTGAGGGCGTGGACGGAGGGCCGCCGGCGGAGCAGCGCCGAGTAGAGCGCGTAGGAGGTCACGGCCAGAAACACCAGCACGTCTCCTGCGTTCGGAACCAGCGCGACGATGGCGAGCGGCTCGCCCCCGGTGAGGATCGTGACGACGCCGGCCAGGGACACGGCGATTCCGCAGAGCGCTAGCACGCCGGTACGCTCTCCGAAGAGCAGATAGGAGAACAGGATGATCAGCACGGGCAGTGCCGACTGCAGGAGCAGGGCGTTGATGGCCGTCGTGGCGCCGAGCCCGATATAGACCAGCGTATTGAACGCTGCGATGCCGACGGCGGACAGAAGCAGCAGCATGCGCCAGTGCCGCAGCAAAACCGGCCACTCGCGGCGCAGGTGAGGGACCGCGAAGCCGACGACGATCAGGAACGCGCCGGCCCAGCGGAAGAAGGCCAGTGCGACAGGCGGCACATCGGCATGCACCGCACGCCCCAGGATGAAGTTCCCGGACCAAAACAGGACGGTAAGGACGAGCAGGATGTAGGGTCGATCGACCAAGCGCCGCGACCGCGGCGCTTGGCCTGCACCACCGCTCTCTGAAAGGGACATGAGTGTCTCGGTGGCCCAGCGCCGCAGGGATGCCCGCGGGCGCGCCGGCCGTTACCGGGTCAGCCGACCGTCAGCGCCTCGTCGACCAGACGCACCTGTTCGGCATTGTGCCGCTTCAGGGAGCCAGTCGCCGGCGAAGCCGATTCCGGCCGGCCCACATAGATCGGGCGCTTCGCCTTGTGCTTCAGCGTTCCGAGGACGCCTTCGATGCGGCGGTCGACGAAGAACCAGCCGCCCATGTTGTAGGGCTCCTCCTGACACCAGACGACCTCGGCGTTGGGGTACTTCGCGAGTTCGGTACCCAGCGTCTTCTGGGGGAACGGATAGAACTGCTCGAGGCGGATGATTGCCACGTCGTCGATCTTCCGCTGCGCCCGTTCCTGCCAGAGGTCGTAGTAGACCTTGCCCGAGCAGATCACGACGCGCTTCACCTTCTTGCCATCGACCAGCTTGTCCGTCTCGGCCAGCACCCGGTGGAACGAGGTGTCCGGGCCCATGTCGGCCAGCGGCGAGACGCAAAGCTTGTGCCGCAGCAGTGACTTCGGCGTCATGACGATCAGCGGCTTGCGGAAATCCCGGCGGACCTGACGGCGCAGCATGTGGAAGTAGTTCGCCGGCGTCGTCGGGTAGCAGACCTGCATGTTGTCTTCGCCGCAGAGTTGGAGATAGCGCTCCAGCCGCGCCGAACTGTGCTCCGGGCCCTGCCCCTCATAACCGTGCGGCAGTAGCATGACGAGGCCCGACATGCGCAGCCACTTCGACTCCGCCGAACTGATGAACTGGTCGATGATGACCTGGGCGCCGTTGGCGAAGTCGCCGAACTGTGCCTCCCACATGACGAGGGCGTGCGGTTCGGAGAGCGTATAGCCGTATTCGAAGCCCAGGACCGAGGCCTCGGCGAGTGGACTGTCGAACACCTCGAAGCGTGCCTGATCGGGCTTCAGGTTGGCGAGCGGCACGTAGCGCACGCCCTCATTCTCCTGGTCGGAAAGGACGGCGTGCCGCTGCGAGAATGTTCCGCGGCCGCTGTCCTGGCCGGACAGGCGCACGGGCGTGCCCTCGAGGATGAGGGTGCCGAAGGCGAGCGCCTCTGCCGTCGCCCAGTCGATGCCTTCGCCGGTCTCCATCGCCGTGCGCTTGGCTTCGAGCTGGCGGGCGATCTTGCGGTTCAGGTTGAAGTCGTCCGGAACCCGGGTGATCGCCTCACCGACCTCGCGGAGGAGTTCGATCGAGGCCGCGGTGTTGCCACGCCGATCCTCGCCCTTTGCCGCGCTGAGGCCCGACCATGCGCCCTCGAGCCAGTCGGCTTTGTTGGGCTTGTAGCTCTTCGACGCTTCGAACTCGCCTTCGAGCCTCTCCCGGAACGCCGCGCTCATGGCGTCGGCGTCGCCCTCCTGCATCAGGCCTTCTTCGACCAGCTTGCCGGCGTAGAGCTGGCGTGTGGTCGGATGCTTGCCGATCGCGCGGTACATCAGAGGCTGGGTGAACGCCGGCTCGTCGGCCTCGTTGTGGCCCTGGCGGCGGTAGCAATACATGTCGATTACCACGTCCCGCTTGAACTGGAAGCGGTACTCCGTGGCGATCCGTGCGACGTGTACGACGGCTTCGGGATCGTCGCCGTTCACATGAAAGACCGGCGCCTGGATGATGTGCGCCATGTCGGAGCAGTAGGGACCGGAGCGCGAATCGGTCGGCGAGGTCGTGAAACCGATCTGGTTGTTGATCACGATGTGGATCGTGCCGCCGACACGATAGCCGCGTAGGTCTGAGAGGGTCAGCGTCTCGGCGACGAGACCCTGACCGATGAAAGCGGCGTCGCCGTGCAGCAGCACGGCCATGACCTTGTCGCGCGTGGCCTCGATCGGCCCGCCGTTCATCTTCTGCAGCTGCTTGGCGCGCGTCTTGCCAAGAACGACCGGATCGACCGCCTCGAGGTGCGAGGGGTTCGGGCTGAGGGAGAGATGGACGGTCCGGCCGTCGAACTCGCGGTCCGACGAGGTACCCAAATGGTATTTCACGTCGCCGGAGCCCTGGACATCCTCGGGATGAGCCGGGGTCCCCTGGAACTCGGAAAAGATCGCGTGGAACGGCTTGCCCAGCACGGTGGCGAGCACGTTCAGCCGGCCGCGGTGCGCCATGCCGAGTTCGAGGGCCTCGAGGCCGAGTTGGCTGCCGCGCTTGATGATCTGCTCCAGCGCCGGGACGAGAGACTCGCCGCCCTCCAGGCCGAAGCGTTTGGTGCCGACATACTTGCGGTCGAGGAAGTTCTCGAACACTTCCGCCTGGGTCAGCCGCTCCAGGATCGCGATCTTGCCGCGTTCGGTGAAGTCCGTCTGGTTGCGCGGCTGCTCGATGCGCTTCTGGATCCAGTCCTTCTGGACCGGATCCTGGATGTGCTGGAATTCGACGCCGATCGATCCGCAATAGGTGTCGTACAGGATCGCCATGATCTCGCGAAGGCTCGCCATCTCCAGGCCGAGCACGCCGTCGATGAAGATCGGGCGATCCAGGTCGGCTTCCGTGAAGCCGTAGTGCGCATAATCCAACTCGGGATGGTGCACCGGCTGGTGCAGGCCGAGCGGATCGAGGTTGGCGTAGAGATGCCCGCGAACGCGATAGGCTCGGATCAGCATCAGCGCGCGGATGGAATCCAGCGTCGCCTGACGGATCGCCGCCGGGTCACCGGCCGCGCCGACCGCTGCCGCTATGGCGGCGGCACCGCCGGTCTTCGCCGCGTCGCCGTTCGCCCCCGCATGACCGTTGCCGGAAATGACAGAGGGCTTCAGCCGCCCCCAACTCGGGCCGCGCGTCTCCGCCAGCGTTCCTTGCGGATCGTCCCGCAGGTCGTCGAAGAACGCCTGCCAGCTCGGATCGACCGAGCCGGGGTCCTCGACGTAACGGGAATAGAGTTCAGCGATGAAGACGGCATTGCCGCCAAACAGAAACGACAGCTCTTCCGGTCGCGCCATGTGTCCCATCAGGGGGCGGCGTCGCGCCAACCCCTTCCCGTTGTTTATCGTTCGTTGGGCGACGGAGCGCCGCCCTGTGTGGCAAGTCCAGATATGCGACCGCAGCCTGAAGCCAGATCACGACCGCTCGGAACCCGGGCCTCTATAGGCCCATCATCCTTTAAGAACCTTCAACATCGTGCTGCCGAGCGCCGCCGGACTGTCGGCGACGGCGATACCCGCATCGCGGAAGGCCTGAAACTTCGCTTCCGCCGTTCCCTTGCCGCCCGCGATGATCGCACCGGCATGCCCCATACGCTTGCCGGGCGGCGCTGCCGCTCCGGCGACGAAGCCGACCATCGGCTTCTTGGCGCCGGAGGCCGCGTAGAACGCCGCCGCGTCTTCCTCCGCCGAACCGCCGATCTCACCGATCATGATGATGCCTTCGGTCTCATCGTCGTCGAGCAGCAGTCCGACGGCCTCGACGAAGTTCGTGCCGTTGACTGGATCGCCGCCGATTCCGATGCAGGTCGTCTGACCGAGCCCGGCGGCTGTGGTCTGGGCTACGGCCTCGTAGGTAAGCGTTCCCGACCGGGACACAATGCCTATGCGACCGCGCTGGTGAATGTGCCCCGGCATGATGCCAATCTTGCACTCGCCCGGCGTAATCACGCCCGGGCAGTTCGGGCCGATCAGCCGCGACCCCGACCCCTGCAGCGCACGCTTCACGCGCACCATGTCGAGCACCGGGATGCCCTCGGTGATGCAGATGATCAGCGGGATCTCCGCATCGGCCGCTTCGAGAATCGCGTCGGCTGCGAACGGCGGCGGAACGTAGATCACGCTCGCATCAGCGCCCGTCTGGTCGACCGCGTCGCGCACGGTATCGAAGACCGGCAACCCGAGATGCGTCGTGCCCCCCTTGCCCGGCGACGTACCGCCGACCATCCGGGTGCCGTACGCGATCGCCTGCTCGGAATGGAACGTGCCCTGGCTTCCGGTGAAGCCCTGGCAGATGACGCGAGTGTCCTTGCCGACAAGAACAGCCATCAGGCAGCCTCCTTCACCGCGTTCACCACCTTCTGGGCGGCATCGGCCAGGTTGTCGGCCGGTATGATGGGCAGTCCGGACTCGGACATGATCTTCTTGCCGAGTTCCACGTTCGTGCCTTCGAGCCGGACGACCAACGGAACGTGCAGCGACAGTTCCCGCGCTGCCGCCACCACGCCCTCGGCGATGATGTCGCAGCGCATGATGCCGCCGAAGATGTTGACGAGGATCGCCTCGACGTTGGGGTCGGTCAGGATGATCTTGAACGCCTTGATCACCCTCTCCTTCGTCGCGCCGCCGCCGACATCGAGGAAGTTCGCAGGCGACGAGCCGTAGAGCTTGATGATGTCCATCGTCGCCATGGCGAGGCCGGCGCCGTTCACCATGCAGCCGATGTTGCCGTCCAGCTTGACGTAGTTGAGGCCCTCGCGGGTCGCCTCGAGTTCGACGGCGTTCTCTTCGCTCTCGTCGCGAAGCTCCTCGACCTGCGGGTGCCGGAAGAGCGCGTTGTCGTCGAAGTTCATCTTCGCGTCGAGCGCCACGAGATCGCCGCCGCCCGTCACGATCAGCGGATTGATCTCGACCATGCTCGCGTCGAGGTCGATGAACGCGGCATAGAGCGCCTGCAGGAACTTGACGGCGGCACCAACCTGCTTGCCCTTGAGCCCCAGGCCAAAGGCCAGACGCCGCGCGTGGAAGCCCTGCAGTCCGGTGACCGGATCGATCGTCGCGGTCAGGATCTTGTCAGGCGTCTTCTCCGCGACCTCTTCGATCTCCACGCCGCCTTCCGTCGAGGCCATGACGATGACCCGCCCGGTATTCCGGTCGACCAGCATGCCGAGATAGAGCTCGCGGGCGATGTCGGCGCCTTCCTCGATATAGACGCGCTTGACCTCCTTGCCCTCGGGGCCGGTCTGGTGCGTCACGAGGGTCATCCCGAGCATCTTGCCCGCCGCCTCGCCGACCGCATCGAGCGACTTGACGACCTTCACGCCGCCACCCTTGCCCCGGCCGCCGGCGTGGATCTGGGCCTTCACCACCCAGACCGGACCGCCCAGCTTCTGAGCCTGCTCCGTCGCCTCGTCTGCGGTATACGCGACGCCGCCGCGCGGAACAGGAACGCCGTACTTCGCCAGCAGCGTCTTTGCCTGATATTCGTGGATGTTCATCCGGCTCGCCTGCTTCCGATGGCGGCTCTCGCCGCGGAACCGCCGCCCGAGACCGCGACATACCGCCGCACTAGATCACAGCCGGCAAGCCCGGGCAACGTTTCGGCTTGCCGCCGGGGAGGGGCAGGCGGGGCGCCGGAACAGCCGGCGCCCGTCGCCCTCACGCGGTCAACCTTCCTCAAGCAATCGGCGGGCCACACCGACCAGTTCCTGGACAGCCGCGACCGACTTGTCGAACTCGGCCTTTTCGGTGGGCTGGAGCGGTATCTCGACCACCCGCTCCACGCCACCGGCGCCGATGATCACCGGCACGCCGACATAGAGGTCGTTGAGGCCGTACTCGCCGCTGAGCGCGGCCGCGCAGGGCAGGAGGCGCTTCTTGTCCTTCAGGTAGGATTCGGCCATCTGCACCGCGGAGGAGGCCGGCGCGTAGAAGGCGGAGCCGGTCTTCAGCAACTTCACGATCTCGGCGCCGCCGTCGCGGGTGCGCTGGATGATCGCGTCGATCTTTTCCTGCGTCGACCAGCCCATCTTGATCAGGTCGGGCACCGGGATGCCGGCGATGGTCGAATAGCGGATCAGCGGCACCATCGTATCGCCGTGGCCGCCCAGCACGAAGGCGTTCACATCCTCGACCGAGACGTTGAACTCCTCGGCTAGGAAGTAGCGGAAGCGCGCCGTATCGAGGACGCCGGCCATGCCGACGACCTTGTTCTTCGGAAGACCGGAGCATTCCTGCAGCATCGCCACCATCGCATCGAGCGGGTTGGTGATGCAGATGACGAAGGCGTCCGGGCAATTGGCCTTGATCCCCTCGCCCACCGACTTCATGACCTTCGTATTGATCGCGACGAGATCGTCGCGGCTCATACCCGGCTTGCGTGCCACGCCGGCGGTGACGATCACGACGTCCGCGCCCTTGATCGCCGCATAGTCGGCGGCGCCTTCGATCTTCGCGTCGAAGCCCTCGACCGGCGAGGATTCCGCGATGTCGAGCGCCTTGCCTTGGGGGACACCGTCGACGATGTCGAACAGGACGACGTCGCCGAGCTCCTTCAGCCCGATAAGATGCGCGAGGGTTCCGCCGATGTTGCCAGCCCCGACGAGGGCGATCTTGTTCCGAGCCATCTACTTCTCCTTGCGTCCCCCGAGCGCCGCGGCCCCGAGTCGGGCCGGGTCAATAGCGCGAAAAGCAGTGCCCGGCAACCGCGGGCGCCCCTGGTGGCATCACTATCGGTCCCGGTGTCAGAGCACCTCGTGCACGTCGTAGACCGGGCCCGACGGGACACGGCTGCCGACGCCGACGGCGACGATCCCATTCAACCAGCCATATGTTTCCGAACTGGTCTCGAAGAAGGGTGCCGTGCGGAAATAATAGAGCGAAGGGTCCACCGGCTCGCCGCGCCCCAGGCGGTCCATCACGTCGGCGGGGCCATGCCGCAGGCCACGATAGGTCATGTAGATGAGATGCGAGTCGTGCGTCTCCATGATCAGGCGCACGTCGAGCTGCAGGACACCGTCGCGCCGGAGCAGGAGCCAGTCGCCGCCGCCGGATAGGACCGTGCCGCGCAGCCGCTCGCCTTCGAAGGTACCGCCGGTGACCGCCGCGATCCGCCGGTCGCCGAACGGCGTCGGACCGAGCATCCTGATCTGCGGATCGACCATGAGCTTTATCGTGCAGAGCGGCTTCGACTTCAGCGGCTGCATGGCGCGTACTCCCCAAGAAGGTTTCTCGGGCGATCTTCCGCGCCAGCGACGCCGCGGACAAGGCCCTGCGACCCACACTGAAAATAGGCGGCGCCCGGTCGGGCGCCGCCCCCATACTCCAGCCGATGGCCGAAGGTGCCGTTCGGGTCAGGCTGCGTGCGAGATCTGCGCCGAGGTGTCGGCATCCGCACGGCGGACCGAGATCACACGAGGCTTCTTCGCCTCGGGCACCTCGCGCACGAGCTGGATGTCGAGCAGGCCGTTCTCCAGCGAAGCCCCGCTCACCTGAATGTGGTCGGCAAGCTGGAAGCGGTGCTCGAACGAACGGCTGGCGATCCCGCGGTGCAGGTAGCTGACCCCCTCGTCGTCGCTCTCCGCACGCCGGCCGCGGACGAGCAGGGTGTTCTCCTGCTGGACCAGCTCGACGTCAGCCTCGGTGAAGCCGGCGACCGCCATCGTGATCCGGTACTGGTCCTCACCGACCTTGGCGATGTTGTAGGGGGGATAGCCCTGGCCGCTGTCGGCACCCTGCAGGGCCGCGTCGAGGAGACGCGACACGCGGTCGAACCCGACGGTCGAACGGAAAAGGGGCGAGAAGTCGTAAGTACGCATGGATATCCTCCGTTGAGCGATACCGGCGCGTGGCTCTGGCATTCCGAATGGACATGCCGCCTTGCGCATCATCCGGCCGACCCACTTCGGTGGCACCGACCGTGACGACGATGTCGTGCCAGAATGTCACGCTTTCAAGAGGGTCGGACCGCACGCGCGAACGGCCTTGCGCCCCGCTTTCGCGATCCCGTAGCCTTTCCGTCATGGAGCGTCGTCTGAGGGGGTGGCGCTCCGGGGGACGAGGCTCGAAGAGGTCCGCCCCGAGGTAACAAGGTGCCCGCTGCAGAAGGCCCGGTAAGAAGTCATAAGGGATCGGGAGTCACACTGGGTAAATGCTGCCGTCACTCATGGATCACGGCTCCGCGCTACGCCGGGCCGTCCTTGCGATCGCCGTATGCCTGACAGCTTCCCTGGCTGGCATGCGCGCCGAAGCGCAACCGAACCTCGACGAGGTCGCGCGTCAGTTCGAGGCCGTCGCCTTCGGGCACGAGCACGGCAAGTCGGCCGGAATCGTCCAGAAGTGGAACGGCGACCTCCGCCTGGCTCTCTTCGCCGCACCCGGCTGGGACGTCCACCCGTATCTCAAGGCGATCGGCGGCCATATCCAGGCGATCGAGAGCCTGACGGGCATTCGCGTGCGGGCCGCCGATTCGGTCGACGGGGCGACCCTGCGCTTCGGCTTCTACCCGCGCGCCGATTTCGCGAAGATGCCCGGCCGCCGCGACGATCCGGAGTTCCGCCGCTGGGTCGAGACCAGCGCCTGCATCGCCCTGGCGATCGGCGGCCGCGAGGGCCGGGACCGAGGCGCCATCAAGTCGGGCGCGATCGCGATCGGGACTGACATTCCAGAAGCGCAGCGCCGGCACTGCATCCTCGAGGAGCTGGTTCAGGTGCTCGGGCTGGCCAACGACGCCTGCCACTATCGCCCCTCGCTGTTCTGCGAGAACGACCACGTCGTCGAGATGACCGACGCCGACGAGATGCTGCTGCGCGCGCTCTACGACCGGCGCATCCGGTCGGGCATGCCGCGCGAGGAGGCCCTGCCCATCATCCGCACCGTACTGAGCGAACTGATGGCCAAGCAGCAGGCACAGCAGGAGCCGAAGCCGGCGGTGGCGGTAGCGGCGGTAGCGGCCCGCCCCTACTAGTCCCCAAGGCGCCTGCCTATTGGAACGGCGGCGCGTTCGGGACAAGCTGGGACACCAGGATTCACGAGGACGGGTGAACGGTGTTCAGGCTGGAAGCGGATGGCCCCAAGGCCGTCATCACCCTCTCGCGCCCGCCGGTCAACGCGATCAACAATGCGTGGATCGCCGGCTTCGGGGCATTGCTCGACCGGCTCGACGCCGACGGTGAGATCGCCGTTCTTCATATCCGCAGCGACCAGCAGGTCTTCTGTGCCGGCGCGGATCTTCGGCAGGTCGAGGAACGCTTCGGCCTGGATGACGGCCATCTGCGCTTCTCCGAGGAGGTCGCCGCGTTCCAGCGGCTTTTCCGGCGGATCGAGACGCTGCCCTGCGTCACCGTCGCCGAGATCGGCGGCACAGCCATGGGCGGCGGCCTGGAGCTGACGCTCGCCTGCGACCTGCGCATCGCCGCCGAGGAGGCTTGGCTCGGCCTGCCGGAAGTGACCATCGGCCTCGTCCCCGGTGCCGGCGGCACGCAGCGTCTCACCCGTCTCTGCGGCAGGAGCGTCGCTTCCCGCATGATCCTCACCGGCGATCCCGTCCGCGGCAGCGAAGCGGTGGCGCTCGGCCTGGTCCAGTGGGCGGCGCCGCGCGATCGGGTTGCGGAGCAGGCCGAGAAGCTGGTGGCCCGCCTCGGCGGGCTGTCGCGCCCGGCGCTGCGCGCCTGCAAGAGCTGCATCGCCGAGGCGGCACGTCCGGGCGGCGAGGGCTTCGAGCGCGAGGTCGACGTGACGCGGGACCTGATCCGCACACCGGAGGCGCGCCGGCTGGTCGAAGCCTTCCTGAACAAGCGAAAGGGTTGAGGGAAACGACCATGATCGATCTGAAGGGCAAGACGGCGCTGGTCACCGGTGCGGCATCCGGCATAGGCCGCGCCACCGCGGAGACCCTGGCGGAGGCCGGCGCCCATGTGGTCGGAGCCGACCTGGACGAGGCGCGTCTGTCCGAGATGGTGAAGGCCGTCGACGCGGCCGGCGGCAGCGCCGAGGGGGTGGTGATGGACGTGACGTCCTGGGACGCCGTGAACGCCGTCGCCGCCGACGTCAACGGCCGCTATGGCCGGATGGACATCCTGGTGAACGTCGCCGGCTGGGACCGGATCGAACCCTTCATGCAGAACGACGAGGCGTTCATCGAGAAGATCGTCAGCCTGAACTATCTGGGGCAGGTCCGCGTCGCCAAGGCCTTCCTGCCGCCGATGATCGAGGCGCAGCAGGGCATGATCGTGAACGTCTCCTCCGACGCCGGCCGCGTCGGTTCGATGGGCGAGACAGTCTATGCCGGCGCCAAGGGCGGCGTCATCGCTTTCACCAAGAGTCTGGCGCGCGAGATGGCGCGCCACGGCATCTGCGTGAACTGCGTCTGCCCGGGCCCCACCGACACGCCGCTGTTCGCGGCCCAGCCGGACCGGATGCGCGAGGCGCTGCTGCGCGTCATCCCGTTCCGCCGCCTCGGCACGCCGCAGGACCTCGCAAACGCCATCCTGTTCTTCGCCAGTCCGCGCGCCAGCTACGTCACCGGGCAGGTGCTGTCGGTCAGCGGCGGCCTGACGATGAGCGGCTGACGCGCCCTCAGCCGTCGCCGGATCCCTCCGCCTCGGGCGACCGCGGATCCATACGCGCGCTGCCCGGGCTGGTCATCACCGGCATCGCAACGAACCGCTCCCGATCCTCAGGCTTCGGCGCGGCGCGGCGCGTCATGCGCCAGACCACGAAGCCGGCAAGGAACGCCGCGATGACCGCGGAATAAAGAAACAGGCCGCCCGGCCCGACCATCTCCATGAAGGCCGCCGCCATGAACGGCCCGGCCGCCGCACCGGCGGCCCAGGAGAGGAGCAGGCTGCTGGCCAGCGGCACCATCTCGTGCGGCTCGGCGAAGTCGCCGGCATGGGCAAGGCAGAGGGCGTAGATCGAGAGCGCACAGCCGCCCCACAGCACGGCGAGCGGGTAGAGAGCCTGCGGGAACGTGCCGCCGAGGAAGGCGATGGCGGCGGAAACGACGGCCACGACGAGCGAGGCGATCAGGATGACGATCCGGCGCTCGTAGCGGTCCGACAGCCAGCCGAGCGGCCACTGCATCACTAGGCTGCCGCTCTGCATGATCGCGACCAGGATCGCCGCCATCGCCGGCGACTGGCCGATCTCGACCACGTAGACAGGCGCCACGCCCAGGATCGCGCCGTTCACCAGCCCGGTCGCCACCGCTCCGACGATTCCCACTGGCGCGATCCGGTAGAGCTTGCGCAGGCTGAGCGTCATCAGTTCGGGCTGCGACGGCGTGGCACCGTGGGTCGAGGCAACCGGAATGAGCGAGAGCGAATAGCACGCTGCGGCGACGAGGAAGTAGACCGACGCGTCGGCGTTGCTGAAGGCGAGCAGCAGCTGTCCGCCGGCGAGCGCCACCTTGTTGGACAGCATGTAGAGGCTGAGCACCCGGCCGCGGAACTGGGACGGAGTCTGGGCGCTGATCCAGCTCTCGGCGATGGTGAACAGCCCGGCCGAGCAGAAGCCGGTGACGAGCCGCAGCGGCCCCCAGAGCCAGGGATCGACGGTGGCGGTGAACGCCATCGTCGCGACCGAAACCGCCGCCGCCAGCACAGCGAAGGCGCGGATATGACCGAGCGACCGGACCAGCCGCGGCGCGAAGATGCAGCCGACCAGAAAGCCCACCGAATGCGCGGTGACGACGAGGCCGATCACCGCCGCCGGATAGCCTTCGACACCGAGCTCGAGCGGCACCAGGATGCCGAGCCAGCCGTTGGAGACCTGCAGCAGGAAGGCGCCCGCCACGATCGCCACCAGCCCAAGGAACGCGCTGCCCATTCCGCCTCGCCGCGTGAGCCGGCCCGGCCCATCTGCCGAATGCGGATGCCGTTTGCCCGTCCATCCGGGTGTATTGGCTCGCCCCGCTGCCCGCAATCGGCAATTCACACAGTGCGGCGGATACCCGCTCGCCGCTGCATCCTGGGCACATCCCGATAGGGGCACCGGAGCCGTCGGACCGCGTTGATAGGGCATGACGATCTGGACAGTCGGCCATTCGAACCGGACACAGGCGGCGTTCCTGGCGCTGCTCGCGCAGTCGGGCATCGCGCTCGTCGCCGACGTGCGTGCGTTCCCCCGGTCGCGCACCAACCCGCAGTTCAATGCGGATGTGCTGGAGGCCGCACTGGCCGACGCCGGCATCGGTTACGTACACCTGCCGGACCTCGGTGGCCGCCGCGCCAGCCGCAAGGACGCGGCAGGCTCGCCCAATACGCTCTGGCGCGAACCGGGCTTCCGCAACTATGCCGACTATGCCCTGACGCCGCCGTTCCGGGCCGGCTTGGCCGAACTGATGCGGCTGGCCGGCGAACGGCGGACGGTGGTGATGTGCGCCGAAGCCGTGTGGTGGCGCTGCCATCGCCGTCTGATCGCGGACTACCTGCTGGCAGCAGACGTCGCTGTGATGCACATCCTGAGCGAAGACAGGGTCGAGGCCGCGGCGCTGAGCAAGGGTGCGCGCGTCGCCGATGACGGCCGGATCACCTATCCGGGACCGCAGGGCGATCTGTTCGCGCCCCCGGTTTGACGGGATCGGCGGCGACACGATCGGCGGCAATAGTCCGGCGGAAGAAGCGGTCCATGTCGTCCAGCACCGGCGCCAGGTGCCGCAACGGCGCCGCCAGCGCGCCCACGATGGCGATGTGGCCGACCCGGTCATAGACCTTCACCTCTGCCGTGCCGCCCTTCTGGCGGATCCGTTCGGCGAGGCGGGTGCTGTTCGCAGGATCGACGGTGGTGTCGCCGCCGCCGGTGACCAGCAGCATCGGCGGGCCACTGCCGTCGACATAGTTGATCGGCTGCGTACGCGGCCGCTCCTTCTCCGGCCCGAAGATGATCTTCAGATCCTCATCCTGGAGCGGAAGAAAGTCGTAGGGCCCGGCGAGTCCCGCGACGGCCGCGAGGGCCGCCGGCGACGCCCCCTGCGCCTCCAGCCAGCGCCGGTCGAGCGCCAGCATCGCCGCGTTGTAGGCGCCCGCCGAATGCCCGGCGAGCAGCAGCGGCCCGCGCGAGGGGGCGTTCTCCCGCGCCCAGGCGACCGCCGCGGCACCGTCGTCGAGAAAGTCGGGCCAGAGCACTTCCGGATAGATCCGGTAGTCCGGGATCACCGTCACATAGCCGCGGGCAGCGAAGGCCTGGCCGACGAAGCGGTACATCGCGCGGTCGCCGGAATCCCAGCCGCCGCCATAGAGGAAGACGAGGACGGGTGCGTCAGGACCGGCGTCGTCCGGCATGTAGAGGTCGAGGCGCCGCCGCGGCCCTTCGCTGTAGCCGATGCCCCGCTCGACCGTATAGCCCGAGCGTGGCGTCAGGGCGTTTACGAAGGCGGAGCCCGAACAGGCGACGAGAAGCTTCAGCACGAGCAGGAGACCGATGATGCGGAGGATGGGCATGACCGCGCTGGAAGTAGGCCATGCGGGCGCAAAGGAAACCTGCCGGAGGCGGATAGCGCGGCCGGCTCAATGGGGAACGGCCGTCTCCCAGGGTGGCGTCCGGCGCGCTTCGTAGGGCACGTCCCATGCGGCACAGTTCGCGGCGTCGACGATCGCGACCGGCAGCATGATCTCCCGCTGCAGGCGCTCGCCCCGCAGATGGCGCAGCACGGCCTCGGCCGCGATGGAGGCGATCGACATGGCGTCGTAGGCCGCCGTCGCCAGCAGGTCGCCCGCCCGGATCGCCGTCACCGCCGCCGGTATGGCGTTCACGCCGACGACCGGCGCCCGGCGGCCGGCCGCCTTCAGCGCGTCGATGACGCCGAGGGCGCTCTGGTCGTTGGCGGCGAAGACGGCATCGAACCGGGCGCCCTCGGCCAGCACCCGCTCCATCGCCGCCCGGCCCGGCTCGCGCTGATAGTCGCCGCGGACAACGCCGGCAATGCGAATGCCGGGATGCTGCGCGACGGAGGCGCGGAAGCCGCGCTCGCGGTCGTGGGTCGTCGAGGAATTGGGATGGCCGCCGACCAGCAGCACGTCGCCACGGCCGCCCAGGTGATCGAAGAGGTATATCGCGATGCCGAAGGCGACGGCCTCGTCGTCCGCACCGACGTGGCAGAGCACCTGCGGATCCTCCGCCCGGCTGACCGCCGTCACGACCGGGATGCCGGCGGCGTGGACCTTCGCAAGGGCCGGGAGCAGTGCCGTCGGGTGGGCGGGGATCATCACCACCGCATCTGGCCGCTCCGCCAGGGCCGTATCGACCAGCGCGATCTGCTGATCCACGTCGTCGGGGATCGTCGGCACGAAATGCCGCGCCCGCCCGCCGAACCGCGCCGCCACCCGATCAGCCCCGGCGCGTGCACCGTCATAGGCGGGATTCGTCAGGTTCTTGGTGAACACCGCGACCAGCGGTCCGCCGACTGCGCTCATGGGGGTCCCTCCCGTACTCTTGTGATTTGCCTCTAGACTAGCGCCCAAGGAAGCCGAGGGACGAGGGAGGATCCGCATGACGCTGATGAACAGGCGCGTCACGCTGAAGGAGCGGCCAACGGGGCTGGCTGGGCCGGAGCATTTCGCGATGGACGAGCAGCCCGTCCGGGCGCCCGCCGAGGGCGAAGTGCTGATCGAGACGCTGCTGCTGTCGGTCGATCCGGCGATGCGGGTCTGGATCAGCGAGAATCCCGGCTATGTCGAGCCGGTGCTGCCCGGCGAGGTGATGCGGGCTGGCGGCATCGGCCGCGTGCTGGAGTCGCGCTCGCCGACCGTCCGGCCCGGCGACCTCGTCCAGGCGCGGCTCGGCTGGCAGACCCACACGACGCTGCCGGGCAGCGTGCTCCAAAGGCTCGACCCGGCGCTGGGGTCGGCGCTCGACTGGATCGGGCCGCTCGGCGGCACCGCCCTCACCGCCTATTTCGGCATCCTCGACGTGGGTGCGGCCAAGGCGGGCGAGACGGTTCTGGTCTCGGCGGCATCGGGCGGCGTCGGTCAGATGGCCGGCCAGATCGCCAAGCTGGCCGGCTGCCGCGTCGTCGGCACGGCGGGCGGTCCCGAGAAATGCGCCTTCGTCACCCGCGAACTCGGCTTCGACGAGGCCATCGACTACAAGGCCGAGCCCGACATCAAGGCCGCCATCCGGCGCACCTGCCCCGACGGCATCGACGTCTATTTCGACAATGTCGGCGGGCCGACGCTGGACGCCGCGCTGGGCGCCATCCGGCTGCGCGGCCGGATCGCCGTCTGCGGGCGCATCTCGCAGACCGCCACCGCCGAGGTCTACGGCATACGCAACATGGGCGTGCTGATCGGCAAGCGGGCGCGGATCGAAGGCTTCCTGGTCTTCGACTATGCCGATCGCTACGACGAGGCGCGGCGCTGGCTCTCCGGGCACCTGAAGGCGGGACGCCTGAAGCAGCGCCTGCACGTCCTCGACGGTCTGGAGCGCGCGCCGGAGGGCCTGACCATGCTGTTCCGGGGCGGGAACACCGGCAAACTGGTCGTCCGCGTCGCGAAAGAGGATTGAGCCCATGCACAAGCGCCCCTTCGGCCGAACCGGCATGGAGATCCCCGAACTGGTGCTCGGTGGCGGCATCGTCGGCGGGATCCTGATCCTCGCCGACGAGGACACTCGCCGCACCGCCCTGGAACGGACCGTCGCCGCCGGGATCGACTGGATCGACACGGCCGCCCAATACGGCAACGGCGTCTCCGAGGAGACGATCGGCCGCCACCTGCCGACGCTCCACCCGCGGCCGCGAATCTCGACCAAGTTCCGCCTGAAGCCCGCCGACCTGTTCGACATCCGGGGCGCGGTCGAACGCTGCCTGGAGGCCAGCCTGAAACGGCTCGACCTGGAGCGGATCGAGCTGTTCCAGCTGCACAACCAACTGGGCGGCGGCGACCCGAACCGGGCGATGCCGGTAGAGCACGTCCTGCGCAAGGAGGGGGTGGCCGATGCGCTCGACGCGCTGAAGGCGCGCGGCTTGATCGCGGCATCCGGCTTCACCGCGCTGGGCGAGACGCATGCGCTGATGCAGGTCGCGAACAGCGGCCGGTTCGATTCGGCGCAGGTCTACTACAACATGCTGAACCCGAGCGCCGCCTGGACCAGGGCGCCGGCGGGGTGGCCGGCGCAGGATTTCTCCGGCCTGATCGCCGCGTGCAAACGGCACGGCACGGCGATCATGAACATCCGCGCCATGGCCGGCGGCGCGCTGGCGAGCCCGGAGCGGCACGGCCGCGAGGTGGTGATCGCGTCGGGTGCCGAACTGGACCGCGACTTCGCCCGGGCCGCCGCCGTGCGGGAGGCGCTGGGTGCGGATTTCGGGACGCCGGCCCAGACGGCGATCCGCTTCGCACTCGCCAACCCCGACATCGCCTGCATCGACTTCGGCATCGCCACCCTGGCCCATCTGGACGAGGCGCTGGCGGCCTACGCCCTGGGGCCGCTGCCCGACGAGGCGATCCGGCGGCTCGAACCGCTGTGGGCGAGCGATTTCGGCCTCGCCTGACCGACCCGAAGAAACCAGGAGGACGCGCATGATGGACAAGGACCAGGACGATTCCGGCCTCGCCGGCAAGGTGGCGATCATCGCCGGCGGCGGTGCCGCGGGCGACGGCGTGGGCAACGGCCGCGCGGCGGCGATCCTGCTGGCGCGGTCGGGGACGAAGGTGCTGGTCGTCGACCGCGAGCTCGCCCTGGCCGAAGCGACCGCCGCGATCATCAGGGCCGAGGGCGGCGAGGCGGCGGCGCACGCCACCGACGTCACCAGCGAATCCCAGTGCAGCGCCATGGTCACGGCGGCCCTCGATCATTTCGGGCGGCTCGACTATCTCGACAACAATGTCGGCATCGGCAGCCGCGGCAGCGTCGTCGACGAGCCGGCCGAGACCTGGCGCCGGGTCATGCAGGTCAACGTCGAGACCATGTTCCTGACCTCGAAATATGCGATCCCGGCGATGATCCGCACCGGCGGCGGCGCCATCGTCAACGTCTCCTCGATCTCCGCCCTCCGGCCGCGCGGCCTGACCTCCTACACCACATCGAAGGGGGCGGTGATCGCGCTGACTCGGGCGATGGCGGTCGATCACGGCCGCGACGGCATCCGGGTCAACTGCGTGGCGCCGGGGCCGATGTACACGCCAATGGTCTATGCCCGCGGCATGACCGATGCGGCGCGCGACCAGCGCCGCAAGGCTTCCGTGCTGAAGATCGAGGGCAGCGGCTGGGATGTCGGGCAAGCGGTACGGTTCCTGCTTTCCGATCGGGCGCGGTACATCACCGGCCAGACCCTGGTGGTCGACGGCGGCGTGACGATCCAGGCGCCGGAGCGGGAATCGCAGGAGCATTGAGCATCATCACCATCTTACCTTCCCGGCCGGATAGCGGGCGGGACGCCCGCGCTCCGGCATGAGCGAACGGCTGGGCTACATGCTGCTGGCCGTCGTCTGGATGTGCTGGGGGCTGAGCTATCCCGCGACCGCCATCGCGCTCGGCTCGATGGACGTCTGGACCAGCCGGGTGCTGGTCATGCCGATCTCCGGCGCAGCGCTGCTGCTGGTCGTCGTGCTGCAGGGCGGCAGCCTGCGGATCCCGCGGATCTACTGGCGCGACATGGCGATCCTGGCGGTCGCGAACATGTCGATCTTCCAGATCTGCATGACCTCCGGCGTGGCGCTGATGAGCCCGGGGCGGACGGCGGTGATCATCTACACCATGCCGATCTGGGCGACCTTCTTCGCCGTCTTCCTGCTGGGCGAGCGGGTGAAGTGGCCGCACGTCGCAGGCCTGTGCCTGGGCGTCTCCGGCCTCGCCCTGCTGATGAGCCAGGACTTGTCGAACCTGACCAACGCGCCGCTGGGTGCCGCCCTCACTCTGTGCGCCTCGATCTCCTTCGCCTTCGGCACCGTCTGGATGAAGCGGCGCACCTGGCATGTCGACCTGACGGCGTTCGGCGGCTGGCAGATCCTGGTCGGCTGGCTGCCCATCGGCGTGATCTGGCTGTTCGTGTCGCCGGAGCACGCCTTCGCCCGCGTCGACACGCCGGGCTGGCTCGCGATCGCCTACCTCGCCTTCTGCGCCAACGCCCTCGCCTACTTCGCCTGGTTCCGGGTGGTGACGATCTTCCCGGCCACGGTCTCCGGCATCGGCACGCTGGTGGTGCCGTGCATCGGCGTGCTGAGCAGCGCGCTGGTCGTCGGCGAGATGCTCGGCTGGCGCGACTTCGCCGCACTGGGCCTGATCTGCTCGGCGCTGGCCCTGGTCGTCCTGGTCCCGGCCTACCGCAACCACCGCACCGCCGCGAAGGCGCGCCGGGCAGCCTGACGCCCTCGTCTTGTCGACCGGCCCGGCGGCCGTCAGGATCGCGCCACGGCATGTGCCCAATCAACGACGACGAGGAAACGATGCGCGAAATCGCGAGCGACCTGAAGTTCCCCGAGGGGCCCGTGGCCATGGCCGACGGGTCGGTGGTGCTGGTCGAGATCGCCGCCGGCGCCCTGACGCGGGTGATGCCGGACGGCACGAAGCAGGTCGTCGCGACGCCGGGCGGCGGGCCGAACGGGGCCGCCATCGGACCCGACGGCAAGTGCTACGTCTGCAACAATGGCGGCTTCAAGTGGCACGAGGAAACGGGCCAGCGCCGGCCGATCCTGCAGGCCGAGGACTATAGCGGCGGCCGCATCGAGCGCATCGACCTCGAGACCGGCGCGGTCGAGGTGCTCTACACCGGGGCCGGCGACGTGAAGCTGCGCGGGCCGAACGACATCGTCTTCGACGCGCATGGCGGCTTCTGGTTCAGCGACCTGGGCAAGACCCGCGCCCGCGACTGGGACCGCAGCGGCGTGTGGTATGCCAAGGCCGACGGCAGCCTGATCAAGGAAGTCGCCTTCCCGATGGTCACGGCGAACGGCGTCGGCCTGTCGCCCGCGGGCGACCGCCTCTATGCGGCCGAGACGCAGACCGGCCGGCTCTGGGCCTTCGAGATCACCGGCCCCGGCGAGATCCGCCGCGACCCCTGGCCCTCGCCCAACGGCGGGCGCGTGCTGGCCAGCGTGCCGGGCTACCAGAATTTCGACTCGCTGGCGGTCGACGCCGACGGCAACATCTGCGTCGCCACCCTGTTCAGCGGCGGCATCACCGTGATCTCCCCCGACGGCGAGATCCTGGACTTCGTGAAGATGCCCGACCCCTACACCACCAACATCTGCTTCGGCGGGCCGGACCTGAAGACGGCGTTCATCACGCTGTCGATGACCGGCAAGCTGGTCGCGGTGGAGTGGAAGCGGGCCGGCCTGAAGCTGAACTATCAGGAGGTCTGAGGGCGCCCCTCCCCTTCCCTTCTTGCCGTCATTGCGAGCGAAGCGAAGCAACCCAGGGCCGCAGCCCGGGCGGTCGGCGTCGGAGCGCCGGCCCTGGGTTGCTTCGGCGCTGCGCGCCTCGCAATGACGGAGTGGGAGGCGGGGGCGAGCATGGGGTTTCCTTCCCTTTTCATGGGGTGGGGCCCCGCCTGTGCAACAGTGTGGAACACATTTCGCCGAATGTTGCACAGAGCGTCGGCTGGCGATGGTGTTTCATTCCTTTTCGTGGGGGTCCTGTCCGGCCCCTACGGGTTCGGGGTTCGACGGCGTTCACGATGTCCGACAGCGGCCGGCGCCGGGCCGGATGAAGGCATATGGTCCTAGGAGCGCCAGCCGGCAACGGCGCGCGCGCCGCGGCGGCGTCGGTGCGTTGCGAAAAATTCACGCGGTGCCGGTTGCCGTACCCGTACGCATCGGCCGATGTTTTCGATCGCGAACATCGCCGAGAGGAACCCCCGAAAGGAACCCATGGTCTTCTGGATCGCCAACCTGCTGGGGCTGGGGGTGGCCTATCTCCTCGGCTCGCTGCCCACGGGCTATCTGGCGGGGCGGCTGCTGCGCGGCATCGACATCCGCCGGCACGGCTCCGGCTCGACCGGGGCGACCAACGTGCTGCGCGCCGTGGGCAAGGGGCCGGCGCTGCTGGTGCTCGCGGTCGATGCGCTGAAGGGGGCGGCGGCGGTGGGGCTCGCCGTCTGGCTCCAGCCGCGGGTCCAGGGATTCGCGCCCGCCGCACCGTTCGACCCGGCCCTCTGGCTGCCCTGGGCCGTCTGCCTGTACGGGCTCGCCGCCCTGCTCGGGCACAGCCGGTCGGTCTGGCTGAACTTCACCGGCGGCAAGTCCGCGGCGACCGGCCTGGGCGTGCTGCTCGCCATGTCCTGGCCGGTCGGCCTGGGCGCGGCGGCGGCCTTCGCCACCGTGCTGGCACTCTCCCGCATCGTCTCCCTCGGCTCGATGCTCGCCGCGGCGACGGCGATCGGCCTCGTCTGCGCCCTGGAACAGCCCCTGCCCTATCGCCTGCTGGTGATCGCCGGCGGCCTCTACGTCGTCTGGCTGCACCGCACCAACATCGCCCGCCTGCGCGCCGGGACCGAGCCGCGCCTGGGCCGGGGCGGCGAGAACCGGCGTTCGCCGGACCGCTGACGGCTCGCCCCCTAGCGGCTGGCGGTCGTCAGCGCGGCGCCGATGCCGACGAAGGTGACGCCGGCACCGCGGTTGAACCAGCGGCCGTGGCGGCCGAGCCAGGGGGCGATCCGCTGCGCCATCGCCGCCAGCAGCAGCTCGTACACGAACTCCACCGCCACGAAGGTGCCGCCGAACACGGCCAGCTGCATCGCGAACGGCGTGCCCGGCACCATGAACTGCGGGAGGAACGCCGCGAAGAAGATCAGCGCCTTGGGGTTGCTGACCGCCACCATGAACCCCTCCCCAAACAGCCGGGGACGCCCGGCGGCGGGTAGAAGGGGGGCCGGTGTTGCGGTGGCGGCGGACAGGGTCGCGAAGGGCGGCGGCGCCCGCCACACCCGCACGCCCAGCCAGACCAGATAGGCGGCCCCCGCCCACTTCGCGATCGTGAACGCCCGCTCCGACGCGGCCAGCAGCGTCCCCATCCCGGCCAGCGACACCGCGATCAGCAGGAAGAACCCCACCGCCCCGCCCAGCACCGTCCACACCGTCGCCCGCAACCCGAAACAGGCCCCGTGCGTCAACGACAGCAACCCGTTCGGCCCCGGCGTGAGCGACAGGCCGACGGCGGCGAGGAGGTAGAGGAGCCAGAGATCGAGGGTCATGGGGTGCCTAGAGAGGGAAGGACGAACGGGCCTCGCCGAAGACCACAGGTCTCCGAATTCACGGCATCACTCGAAGCTTTGTTCGCCGTCGCGGTCGTTCTTGCGCTCTTGCTCGATCCAATGATCCAACTTGGGCAGGAGATCCTCAACCCACTCGCGGACAACGGCATGCGAGCTGTCGCACAATGCCATAAGCTGCGCCTTACGTTGCGTCAAAATGTCGGCTAGCGACCCACTCCAGGTGACCGGATGCAGGCGTGTCCAGAGGTCCCCTAGAAAAGCACGCTTGTCCGGGGCACTATCGAGCAACATCAGGAAGAGCGGCGACATGCCGTTTTCATCATTCTCGCTCTTGCCTCCGAATGTAGAGATGACCCGGCTCAACACGGGATAGCGCTCAGCAGGGTCTTTATCCGCCCAATGCCGCAGCACCTCTGGATCCATTTTCTCAATCGGGGTCTTGGAATCTAGCTCGGGCCGGAACAGCCCGCGATTTGTGGACACGGCCGTCGGCAACAGCAATAGATCGAGCGCTGCGCCCGGCTGAGCTTTGAATAAGCCCTTGAGCACCCCCCTAAGTTCATGGCGCGAAAGATAGGTCATTTCCGCCTTCGCGCGAATCTGCAGACAGATATCGCGCGCTGTTTCCTCGCCATCTGCGCCCGTGCAGCAAATGCGAATAATCATACCTAGAGTGTAGTCGCGGTACGTTTCTGTTTTACTAAAGTCTACTCGGCGCAGCAGGGTGCGCCCCACATCAATCATCGAAGGGTGTCGGGGGCGTCCGGTTTGACGATCACGGTAGAAGTGCATGTGCAGGATATCGAGCGCGGTCGCAACGCCATCAGCCAGATCGGCGATATCGAGCAAGAGCGACCCGAGCGATTCCGGAGGAGCGTCGCCGACGACACCATTGGCGATGTTCCGAAAATCGAGCGCATCAACGGCGCCCCTTCTAGAGCGTTTTCCGATCAATCTGCGTCATAGCCTGCTTTGGCGAAGTAATTCGCGCATTCGGCGGGCGAGTAGAGGTCGACGATGCGGCCGATG